>JBCBZF010000839.1:0-3249 GCA_039815525.1 Bacteroidota bacterium
ATTAGGTTCTGCCTTGATACCCCAATACCATAAATCGGTCTCTCCCAACTGCGTCATACGTGTCGCTTCGGGATGCCAGCCATTGATGTCTCCCGCAATGTAGCAGGGGCCCGTTTCGCTTTGATACAGAATAAAGGCAGAGTCAGCGGTAAAATATGGCAGCTGTCCTCTTTCGGATAAATCATTGAGAAAAGTCCGAATCTGCTCCGGACTTTTATGCTGTAAATCCTCACCGACCAGAAAAGTCGGCGTGGACTGAGGAATATGACAAGCAGTGCATGCCAACAACGCGATGATCAACAGGGGAAAACGCATGAGGTTCGGTTTGGAAAAAAGACAGCTGCAAACTGATAAAAGTTGGCGTGGATGCAAGCCTTCCCAAACAATCAATATTCTCAAATCGAGAATCATTTTGGGACTAGTGGGAAAATACAGATGTACCATAATTCCACAAATATCTCATAATCAAATATTTATCACTCGTGGTGCCAAAATTGGATTTGAGAAAGTATCTGTGATCATTCTCAAATCCTACGCAAATGAACACGATGAATTATCTGATGACCAACTGGCTACTCCCAACTGCAGTAAGTGTTTTACTCATTCACCTACTGCCATTTGCCAAAGCCTCCGGACGCCAGCGCAGCTGGCTGGTGGCACTCGTCATCATCTCGCTCTTACAGTTTTTCAAATTTGGGTTTGGCCTGCTGGGGCTGAGCGTCTCAGTTTATCAACTCAGCATTGCCAGCCTGATTCTCATGAGCTTTTCCGTCTTGCTCGCGGATCGACTCATGATTGGATTTCAAATCAAAGCTTTCTGGGGCATGCTCTTATTCGCTTTTCTGCTCTTAAGCGCAACGCAGCTGCTCCATCAATCTCTGGCCGTTTTCTTGTAATCCATTCAGCCCTTTTACTTACAACAAACAAACAAAACGCATGAAGCGCTTCATTGTCTCCCTGCTGCTGGGACTGTTGTCTCTCTGGGGAAGTACACGCTTTTCAACGCCCAAACCTGCTACACACAGACTCGCACCACAAGTTTATCAGGATTCGGTGCAATGTCTGCCACTCGCTATCCAGACAAACAAACCATAATTGATTTTTATTTTTTGTTATCATTCAAACGTCCCCCCTGTGGCTTTCCAGGCCATGGGGGCTTTTGTTTTGTCTCGAAAGAATGAATGCAGCCATTCACAACAGCATATACGCCTCGACAACAATCTACTTCATTGGGGGTGATTCAACCCGCTTCTTGGGAGAAAACCAATCTTATGAAAGTTGATATGACCACCAAACATCGTTTAAGCATGCTGTTGATGCTCCCAATGCTTGCCGTAAGCCTTTTCTCTTTTACACGCCCAAGTGCCAGGTTACAGACAGGTGATCGCGCGCCAATCGTCTCCATTCAGGACATTGACGGAGAAAACCTGCAGTTTTCTACAAATCAGAAAACCTATCTGGTCTTCTTTCGCTTCACGGGTTGTCCAATTTGTAACATCAGAGTACATGAGCTAGCTGCTGCACATAAGGAACTTCAAGCAAAAGGCTATGAACCAATCATTGTTTTCGAAAGCACCGCTGAAGCTTTACAACAGTACCGGAAAGATACAGGGCTGCCTTTTCGGATGATTTCAGACCCGGAAGGCACACTCTATCGGGCTTATGGAGTCAAAAAAAGTGTCTGGACGGTCATCAATACGGTGGGGAATAAGGAAGCCAAAAGTCGGATGCAAGAAGGGAAGGCGCTCTATGATGGCAAAGAATACAAATCAGATGGCAGCATGACGCGCCGGACGGCTGAGTTTGTCATTGGGCAAAATGGCCGGATCGAGATTGCGCATTACGGCAAAAACCTGGCTGACCACCTCGATCTTTCATCCTTCTAAAGAGTAGGACTGATGCAGGCGGTTCTGTAGATTCGCAGCCTATGGAATTGCCTGCATTGGATTTACTGTATCAGGATGAATTTCTGATCGCGATTGACAAGCCGGCCGGCTTGCTGGTGCATCGGGGAGAATACACCCAGGACGAACCAGACAGTGTCCTGGACCGCCTCAATCAGCAGCTCGGGCAGCACGTTTACATCGTGCATCGTTTGGATCGGGCGACGGCTGGCGTGATGATACTCGCATTGCAACGAGAAGTTGCCGTCACGCTCAACGCAGCCTTTGCCAACCGGGAAATCCAGAAAACCTATCACACCATCGTCAGGGGCTTTACGGAAGCGGAGGGATTGATCGATCGGGATTTGCGTAAAAAACCCGGTAAAATCATGCAGCCATCCCAAACCCGCTTTCGGACACTCAGGCAGGTCGAACTCCCCATTCCGGTGGGAAGATATGAGACGGTACGCTATTCTATGCTGGAAGTAGAACCGCTGACCGGTCGCTATCACCAAATCCGACGCCATCTCTCATTTGAAAACCATCCCATCCTGGGAGACCGCAAGCACGGCGATAAATACCACAATGCCATGCTGGATGAACGTTTTGGGCGGGCTTTGCTGATGTTACAAGCCAGTGAGATCGAATTGAAACATCCGGTCAGCAGTGAACCACTGCACATTGTTTCCCCTTTGCCTGATCACATGCAGGCTTTTTGTGATTTTGCGGGGTGGAATGTAAGCTAAAAAGCCCACGAATTGCTTCGCAGGCTTTATCAGCATGTCTTTTTCTGTCGTTCTCTTCTATTACAGACTCCTCGCATTAAAAGTATCGCCCTGACGGAGGTCTCCGGTTTCCCAGCCTTTCATGAACCAGCGCATACGCTGTTCTGAGGTTCCATGCGTGAAACTCTCCGGCACGACATACCCCTGCGCCTGGCGTTGCAGATTGTCATCGCCAATGGCATTGGCGGCCCGCAAAGCTTCTTCGATATCCCCTTTTTCTAAAATACCGGTGTTTTTATGGGTATGATGCGCCCATACACCAGCCAGAAAGTCAGCTTGTAATTCGAGGCGAACGGACAATTGGTTTTGCTGTGCTTTGGGGATGCGGCCACGCTTCGAGTCAACGAAGTCGGTATAGCCCAGCAGATTCTGCACATGATGTCCCACCTCGTGCGCCACGACATACGCCATGGCAAAGTCTCCTGGTGCTTTGAAACGCTCTTTCAATTGCCGATAAAAGCTCAAATCAATGTACATCTTCTCATCACCAGGACAGTAGAAGGGTCCGGTTGCAGAGCTGGCGTAGCCACAGGCAGAGGCAACCTGGCCATCAAAAATGACCAGTTTGGGTTTCCGATAGC
>JBCBZF010000413.1:0-5928 GCA_039815525.1 Bacteroidota bacterium
ACCCCACCGGTAAAGTCGCCATATTCTGCGGGTGTACCTCCCAGGATCACCTGATACTGGGCAATCGAAGCCTGCGGCAATGCACTTTGGCCACGTACTTTCACCCCATCAATATAGGTTACGTTACCTGTGTTTCGGGCACCACGAATGTTCAGCGTCCCATCTCCTTCATCACTCTGGAATACACCAGCAGTCAATGCAGCCAGGGAGTTGACATTTCGGGTCGCGGCCTGGGTTACCTGATCATTGGTCAGGGTGGTCCCGACAATGGGTGTATTTTCAAAAGGGGCCTGCTCTTCAATGACAACGACCTCAAGCGTAACATCGCCAAAAGCGAAATCCACTTTTTTGGTCTGGTTGGCAGTTACCTGAACACTTTCCTTGGTACGGGTCTGCTTCAGGTATTTGGCAACCACCTTATAGGTGCCAGGTAAAACAGGCTGGATACTGAAGAATCCTTTTTCATCGGTTTTACCTCCATATTTGAAAAGGTCTCCATCATAAACGAGGACGGTGACAAAGCCCAGAGGCTCGTCATTGTTACCTTTAACGGTACCGGAGATTTTCCCGTCCTGAGCCTGTGCTGACATGCCCAAAAGCATAAATGCTATCAGGAATCCAGCGAATAGACGAATGCGGTGTAACATATGATCGATAAGCGGTTACTTTAGACGTAGTCTTGCGTAGAGAATAACTGATAAAATAGCCAATGAACTTTCAGAATTCCAAACCCCCTCGGAAAAAGAGGACCGGATTGACACCATTGGCTGGCGCTTTCTCTTCACGGCAATCAAAAGTATTGAATCCGTCTATCTGCTGCATCCTGAAAAATTCAGGTCGATTACACGTTTTTTCCTAAATTCTCTCCTAGTTTTCGGACCAAATACCACAAAAGAGCAAGGGACAGTCTGGAAGAAAGGGTACATATCATTCCGGGATGGTGGCGTTTCCTCCCCAGGTGCCGGGCAGCTAATGACCCCTTTCTTCCGTTATTAAAGCACACACAATACACTGACTGACAAGCACTTTTTCGGTTTTGATGCCACAACATACGCTGCTTGCATGAAGTTGATTTACGATATTTTCCGCAAACTCCGCAATCAGGAAATCCGCCAGATCCGGCAGACCATTTCACAGTCCTCTTTCTCATTTGACAAAGTGGGTAAACTCTTTGAACTCGTTACACGGTATGATGAAAAAGAGGAATCTTTTTATTCACAGAAACTGTACGGCAAAGATCCGGACAATACTTTTCGGGTCAGTAAATCCCGTCTGAAACGCATGTTGGAGAACGTGATTCTCCAGGATAAATCTCTTTCTGGCTACAATGCACCCGTTATCAATGCGCGACTACAGGTCAGGAAGAAGCTCCTGCAAGGAGAAATTCTGTTGGGGAGAGGGGCCTATGGAGCCAGTAAGAATCTCTTGCTGCAAGTCATTTCAACTGCCAATAAATTCCACCTCCACCAGGAAGCTTTTCAGGCTGAACTCCTTCTCTATCGTCACCAGACGGTGCTTACTTCGGTCAAAGACCAGGAAAAGAGTACGCTTCACCTCCTGGAAGCCAATCGCCTCAACGCGCTGATCAATGAAGCCTTGATTCTGCAGTATTCCATTGCCAACCAACTTCGCCATCAGACGGTCAAGGATGAAGAGTTGGCTGACATTCGCCTGCAGATTGATCGAATGAAGGAGATATCGGAAGAAACGCAGCACCCGCAGGTTTTGTCTGCCTTCTATCTCACATATAATTATTATCTGCAAGTGATTCAGGAAAACGAAACGGCACTTGCATACTGCGAGAAGTATTTGGCACTCCTTCAAAATGAACCTTCTCAACATTCTCCCCAGCGTATGGCTGGCGCTTATGTGCAGTTGGCTAAGGTATCGATCTTATTGGGAAAAATGGATGAGGCACGAAAATACTCATCAGAGGTACTTTCCCGCTATTCTGATGATGAGTTGAATTCTCTCATTGGATTGGAACTCGCCTTTCGGATTGCTTACTATAGTCGAAATTATGATGAGGCGAAAGAACTGATTCAAAAAGCTTTCCGGCACCCGCGATTTGAAGAGGCGAAAATTCTCGCTGCCCAATGGTACTATTTTTACGCCTGCGTCCTGTTTCAAACCGGCGAATATCAGGATGCTTATGCACAACTCAATCATACCACGCCTCTTTTGAGTGACAAATACGGTCGAAATATCACCATCCGTTTGTTGGAAATCATGATCTTATTTGAATTGAGTCACCACGATATTATGGAGACCAAAATCCTCAATATGCGCCAGTATGTGAAGCGGACACAGGCCAAGAAGGAACTTTTCCGCCCTGCCAAACTCATTCAGATCCTAATGCATTGGTACAAACGAAATTATGATTTCTCCAATGCTGTCCAGGCTTCGGAGAAAAATATGATGGCGCTCAAGGATTACCATCAGATTCACCCAAGGGATTTCGCCTCAGATTTTGAGCTGATTCGTTTAGAAGAGTGGTTGGAAAGTAAGCTTGGGGGCAACAATCTAATCTAATCATAAAGACCTTTGGCCAGGTTGGTTCTGGCAAAAGGTCGCTTTTGGTTTTTGGAAGGAATCGTATGGGCAGAAACCAGAACTAGTTTCTGCTGGGACGGAAATGCGTGTCGTCTACCACAATAATGGTATTACGAATTGCGCGGCGAATGGGAACTTTGGGGCCATCTTTGATGACAAATTCCTGTGCCTGCGGAGGCGTATCCTGAATCTCAGCAACTGGAACGATCGCCTGGCCACCAAAGAGCCATAGAAGGAGAGACAAAAGAAATTCCATAGTAAGACGCTGTTAGTTGTTTCGGACCACTCGTATAATATGAACTTACAACCCAATCTATTTTCCCCCTACCTCAATTACAGAAATCGCTTACACAATTCTGACGACAAAATAGCACATCTCAGCCCAAAAAAAGGCCCCTATTACCATAAACAACATTTTCGAATATTGAATCGTTACACGATAACTATCGCAAAACAGGCAATTTTTAGCATCAAATTGCTGTGACTTTCCCCACAATTCAACCGTCCGAAACAATATCTCTAGCCATCTTTCGCTACATTTAAACAATCAACACATTTAACAATATCCCGATGAAACAGTCCATTAAGATACTTGCATTGATCATTGGCATCATTGTGCTATATGCATGTGCAAAGACCCCTTTCACCAACCGGACCCATGCAAAATGGATTCCCGATGCACAGATCAATGCAATGAGCTTCCAGCAATATGATGAGTTTCTCCAACAAGCGAATACCATCAATTCTGGTCCACAGGTAGACATGGTCAAACGGGTTGGTGCCCGTATCCAAAAAGCGGCAGAGGTTTATTACAAAGCCAATGGCCTGGAAGATCAGTGGGCCAATTTTGACTGGGAATTCAATGTGGTCAAAAACGACACCACCGTTAACGCCTTTTGTATGCCTGGCGGCAAGGTGGTATTCTATACCGGCATCCTGCCAATCGCCCAGGACGATGATGGTTTGGCAGTGGTCATGGGTCATGAGGTAGCACACGCCCTCGCGCATCATGGCAATGAGCGTATGTCCCAAACCATGGGCTTGCAAGGTGCCCTTCAGGCCCTCAACCTTGCGGTTGCGGCTGGTCAGGGTGCGCCACAGTCGCAGGAAGAAGCGGCCCGTAATGAACAAACCCGTCAGATGATCATGGCCGTAGCTGGTGCAGGGGCCCAGGTGGGTGTGTTGCTGCCTTTTGGGCGGAAGCATGAGTCTGAAGCGGACAAAATTGGGCTCTACCTGATGGCCATTGCTGGCTATGACCTCAACGCCGCCTCTCCATTCTGGGACCGAATGGCCGCCGGTGGCGGTGCGCGTCCTCCTGAGTTTCTCAGCACCCACCCATCCCCTGAAACCAGAGCCGCCAATCTGAAAGCCTGGATTCCGGAAGCGCGTGAGATTGCGAAGCAATATCCAATGAAGTAGCATCGGACAGCGTCCGATGGAAGTAGCATCGGACAGCGTCCGATGGAAGTAGCGCCGGACAGCGTCCGATGGAAGTAGCGCCGGACAGCGTCCGATGCATAGGGGCGTGGTTCGGGGAGCGAGGATTTTTCATCCTTTTGCTTGTCAAATAGAAACGGTCTGACAGTTTTGGCTGTCAGACCGTTTTTCGTAACGCATAACGGGAAGACTCTGTCTGCAAAATGTACTCGCTGCCCGCCCGTTAGTGCGCCTGCAACCAGTTCTGCCCGGTACCCATCTCCACTGCCATAGGCACGCCCAGATCGACAGCATTGACCATTTTATCCTGGACAATGGCTTTGACGACCTCCAATTCGGATTGATGGACATCGAAGACCAATTCATCATGCACCTGCAGAACCATTTTGGAGCGAAGCTTTTCAGCTTGCATGGCTTTGTCGACTTCGATCATGGCCAGTTTGATGATATCGGCAGCGGTGCCCTGAATGGGCGAATTGATGGCGTTGCGCTCCGCGAAGCCGCGGACAGTGGCATTACGGGACTGTATATCCGGCAGATAGCGGCGACGCCCAAAGTAGGTTTCGACATAGCCTTTCTCCCGCGCAAATTCAATGCTTGCATCCATGAATTCCTTCACTTTGCTGTATTGGGAGAAATAGGCTTCGATGATTTCTTTGGCCTCTCCCCTGCTGATGCCCATGCGCTGACTGAGCCCAAAAGCAGAGATGCCGTAGATGATGCCAAAGTTGACAGTTTTGGCGCCGCTGCGCTGCTCTGGTGTTACTTCTTCTGGTGTTACACCGAAGACCCGGGCTGCGGTCGCACGGTGAATGTCTTCCTTTTCAATGAAAGCAGTGGTCAGGTTGGGATCTTTGCTCATGGCAGCCATGATGCGCAATTCTACCTGAGAGTAGTCAGCAGAGAGCAGGACATGCTCTTCGTCCCGCGGGATGAATCCCTTGCGGACCTCCCGGCCGTCGGCCGTGCGGATGGGAATATTCTGTAGGTTCGGGTTGACGGAAGACAAGCGGCCGGTTACTGCTACTGACTGGCTGAAGGTGGTATGAACCCGTCCGGTTTTGGGATTGATCAACTTGGGTAAAGCATCGACATAAGTCGATTTGAGCTTTTTGACGCCCCGATAGGCCAATACCTGAGCTGGGAGTTCATGTTTAACCGCTAAACCCGTTAAGGTTGATTCATCGGTTACATACTGCCCGGTTTTGGTTTTCTTCTGCTTTTCGCCTTTGCCCAGCCCCATTTTATCAAACATGATCTCACCCAACTGACGGGGTGAGTTGATGTTGAATTCCTGGTCAGCCAGTTTGTAGATTTCTTTTTCCAAAACGACCAAACGCTGTGCGAGGTCTTCAGAATAATCAGACAGGGCTTTGTCGTCGAGGCGTATGCCTTCGAATTCCATCGCCGCCAGAATTGGCATCAGCGGCTGTTCGATCTCGTTGAAGATTTTGTCCTCTTTGACCTGATCGGCCAAAGCATCTTTCAGTTTCAAGGTAATATCGGCATCCTCACAGGCGTATTCCACCAGCGGTTCCAGTTCAACATCCCGCATGGTCTTCTGCTTTTTTCCTTTCTTTCCAATCAAGGTCTCGATCGAAACTGGTTTGTATCGCAGGAGCTCTTCTGCCAAGGCATCCATGCCGTGCTTACCGCCGGGATTGATCACATAATGCGCCAGCATGGTGTCAAACATGGGGCCGGCGACTGCTATTTCGTAATTCTTTAAAATCAGAATATCATATTTCAGATTTTGACCAACTTTCAGGACTGTTTCACTTTCCAGTACCTCAGAAAACTCCCCCAGAATGCCTTTGATCTCATCATCTGACATCTCCTCAGGAAAGTGCACAAAGAAGGCTTTACCTGGCTCAATGCTAAAAGATGCACCGACTATCTCAGCCAGCATCGGGTCTAATGCCGTGGTTTCGGTAT
>JBCBZF010000058.1:0-12750 GCA_039815525.1 Bacteroidota bacterium
GATTGTTGATATGAGCCTGTAAAACTACCCGATGCATCCCTATTTTTCTGAATACAAAGCAAGTCTGGAGGATCCGGCTGCCTTCTGGCGCCGCCAGGCGGATGAAATTGAATGGTTTGTCAAGCCTGAGGAGGAGATCTCAACCGACGAGAATGCTTTCCACCGCTGGTTCAAGGGAGGGAAACTGAACAATTCCTATCTCGCACTTGATGTTCACGTCAAAAATGGCAGAGGGGCGCAACCGGCAATCGTGTATGAATCACCGGTTAGCTTTGACAGCCGAATCTATACCTTTCAGGAAGTGTTGGATGAAACAGCCTTGTTGGCGGGACTTCTGAAAGCACAGGGATTGGAAAAAGGCGATACCGTGGTAATCTACATGCCGATGATTCCACAAGTGGTATTTGCCATGCTGGCATGTGCCCGCCTGGGGGTGATTCACTCGGTGGTGTTTGGTGGCTTCGCCGCCAACGAACTGGCCGTCCGGATTGACGATGCGAAACCCAAATTATTGCTGACTGCCAGCGGCGGGATTGAGGTAAGTCGGGTCATCCAATACAAACCCCTGGTGGATGAAGCGATTGAATTGGCAGAACATCAGCTAGAAAAAGTAGTGGTCTGGCAGCGCCCCTTCGTGAAGGCCGGTATGAAAGCCGGGAGAGACTTTGACTGGGCCAGCCTGCTGGTAAAAGCAGAACCCTGTTCGTATGTCGAACTGGATGCTACTGACCCTTTGTACATTCTGTACACCTCTGGTACCACTGGTAAACCCAAAGGCATCATCCGCGACAATGGCGGCCATGCTGTCGCCATGAAATACAGCATGAAGCACTTTTACGGCATTGAGCCCGGAGAAGTATTCTGGTCAGCTTCAGATGTAGGCTGGATTGTGGGGCATTCCTACATTGTTTATGCACCATTGATTCATGGCTGTACGACGATACTGTATGAAGGTAAACCGATCCGAACACCGGATGCCGGTGCCTTTTGGCGGATCATAGCACAACACAAAGTCAATGCACTTTTCACAGCGCCAACCTCTATCCGGGCCATTAAAAAAGAAGACCCGAACGGCAAAAAATTCCAACGTTATGATACCTCAAGTCTACGGAATGTCTTTCTGGCCGGGGAACGCTGTGATGTCTCGACCTATCATTGGTTGCGGGATTTAGTACAGGTGGAAGTGATTGACCATTGGTGGCAAAGTGAATCGGGCTGGCCGATGATTGGCAATGCGGTCGGGTATGGCATGTTCCCTGTTAAACCCGGTTCTGCTACGCGGCCGGTTTGTGGATATGACATTCGCATTTTGGATGAAAGTGGACAAGAACAGCCACCGCATGAGGAAGGCGCCGTGGCGATTAAGTTGCCGTTACCGCCCGGTTGTCTGCCGACTTTGTGGAAGAATGATGCCCGCTTTCGGGCAGCTTATCTGGATCGTTTTCCCGGATACTATTTGGCTGGCGACGGCGGCTACAAGGATGAAGAAGGCTATATCTTTATTACGGGCCGGATCGATGATGTCATCAACGTCGCCGGGCATCGCCTCTCCACTTCGACGATCGAAGAAGTGGTGGCTTCCCATGAGGCTGTGGCTGAATGTGCTGTTATCGGGATTGCGGATAATTTAAAGGGCCAGATTCCGGTTGGTTTTTGTGTGTTGAAAGGCGGGGTCAGGATGGATGAGGAAGTCTTGGAAAAAGAACTGATTCGTATGGTCCGGAAGACTGTTGGACCTGTAGCCAGCTTTAAACGTGCACTGGTAAGCAGTCGCCTTCCCAAAACCCGATCGGGGAAAATCCTTCGAGGAACCATGCGGGCCATCGCAGATGGGAAAGATGTGAGTCTGCCTTCTACCATTGAAGATCCAATGGTGTTAACAGAGTTTGAAAAGTTGATCGCTGAGAAGGAAGTGGGGATCTATGCGGAAAAAGACCAATGATCGTTTGGCTTCCTGGCCAGGCGGGTAAGAATTGTAGTGAGAAGAGGTTGAAAATGAAACGCAGCAGTCGCCCTGGGTTTACAGAGCGACTGCTGATTCGGGACAGTATATTGAGTTAGATCGTATTATAGGTAATCACAAAACCAAGCACCCGTAAGGTATCCGGCGAAGTATCATTGCTTGCGGTGCCGACCCGTCGGAACCAAATATTCATGACTTCCTGATTGGTTTTGAGTGCACCAAAACCTGAAGTCAGGATTGCTACTTTTACTTCATTGACAGCAGAAGGGGAGCTGAGGATCAAACCGGCTCCGCCGGGACCCTGGTTGACATCATCGCCCGCTGCAAGACCTCTTGCCTGGCTAAGAAAATTAAAGTCTCCGGTGGTACCGGTCGACGTGTAGATGACTTTGAACGTAAAAGGGGTTCCATCCCAATCTGGCGGAGAAGGTAGCGAAATCCGTGTCATACTGGACACACCGGTTGGATAATCGATACAAGGGTGGCCCCACCCCCCAATGTTACCTAAAGCGGTCCCTCCCAGAAACGTAGTAGGCGGCATCATGCCTGGAGTAATGAGGATGGATTTGGTTGTATTGGTGATGGAAGATAGATCAATGGTGGAGCCGTCTGTGATGCTCAGGTTCGCCCCTGAAAGAGAAATATCCTGAATTTCATTGGCAGGATCGCTGTCTGCGTCGTCTACCTGGTCATTGATGGCAACATCAGCTACTGCAGCCACTTCTGCATACTGCGCATAAGGCACACTCATCATTTGGCTGATTCCTGTGATTGAATAGCTGTTGCCTCCGGCAGGATCGATTTCAGTTTGGATATAGTATGGTCCCGCTGCCCAGTCGATCGCGGAAAAATTACCTGAAACCACGGTTCCACCACCGATCTCGAGACTTACGAGGCCATTCGCATTGGTATTGGGGGTTTGAGTTTCTACATAAACCGCGTTCCCGTTGGGATTGCCTTGCAGAATACTGATCTGCATACCAATGGGACTGTTTTGAACAAGTGCATCCGTGGCATTGCGGATGACGGCCTGATAGCTCATTTTTTCAGGTGCCTGCGCAAACACATTGGCCGCAAGCACTACTGCGACGATAAGGGAAATATATTTTTTCATGACGATTAGTTTTTAATGATGTTGAATGTTTGAACGGGCTGGTTATCCAGTGAAATGTGCAGGAAGTATGCGCCTGCAGGCTGTTCTTTGAAAGGAATTAATGTCTGACTGGTTCGGATGCTTTTCCTGAGGAGAAGCTTACCCCGCAGATCTGTCAGACGATACTTAAGTTGCTCTGCCTGAAAATTTTCGACGCTTAGATTCAGCTGATCTGTGGTTGGATTCGGGTAAGCTTTGAGTGAGAAGGAGTAGATCGTTTCTTCGATGCTGACGGCATATACGTCGAAAGCATGTTGAACACCTTGCTCGGCTGTTCCGGAATTGCCGCTCGCAGTGGTGTAGAACAACTGCCCAATCGAATAGGCCACTGTTCCCCCTCCCCCGGAAGCATCTCCACCCGCAGCATTTGTCGAGTGCTGACCATATACTGCCATCATGCATAAACAGAGGCAAACGGTCATTAATGGGTTTTTCATAAGTATTAAGGTTTTCGGAAGTGTGAAAGCCAAATCAGCCAACTGACTGATTATTTGATCAGTGTAAATGTGGGAAAGCTGATTGTCTGGAAGAATGGAATCAGGGTTGTGGGATACTTTGAATGAGTCTTCAACCACTTTAGTGAGATAAGTGGTCAAATGGTATGTTGATTACTTTTAGCCGATCGGCTAGGAGCAGTGGGCAAAAATGTCTTGATGAGAATACAGAGATGTTTGCCTGACGATGTCTTTCTGAATAGGAAGAATGATTCCACGAAAAAACCCGATTTGAGACAAATCGGGCTCTACAATAAAAACCGGTATGGACAATCTTTCTAAAACTTTCCGCCATTCACATCATGCTCCGGCACTGGTTCCACATTGTCCCAATGCTCAACCACTTTGCCATTCTCAATGCGGAAGAGATCGACTTGCGCATAGTCTTGATTGATTTTTCCATCATTCCAATTCGCCTTACAAAGCGTCGCCACAAAATTCCCTTGCCCGACCAATAAGACGATTTCCTGATAGGTTAAAGGAGGATTGGGGGCCGCTGCCAGTTTTTGAAAATGTTCCAAACCGTCTGCCACATCCTTATTATGTTGAATGTATTTCTCCGTGGAGATATACCGATCCAAATTGCTTGGGTCGCCACCTTCCATGAGCGCATCCTGAATCAGATTTCTGACCAATTCCTTGTTCTCTTCCGTTTTGTCCAGATCTGTCACTTCGGTCGGCCCATCCACAGAAGTATGACCGGAAGGTGTCTGGGGGCTGAAGGCAGAAATGACATCCCAGTGTTCGATGATTTTGTCGTTTTCATCTGTATCAAAAAAATCAGTCGTCACCCACTGACTTTCCCCTCCATTGATGCTTTGGTAGGCATGCAGAAATACATATTGTCCATCCACCAGGCCGCGAAGAATCTGAATATCGCGATCCGGACATCTTTGGATAAAATCCTCAAAAAACTCAATGAAGCCTTCCTGGCCATCTTTGACCCCAGTACTGTGCTGAGTATAGCGGTCACCTGTGTATTTGTACACTGCTTCGCGGGGCTTTCCATCCCGAATCCCTTCCAGATATAAGGACTTTGCGTTGAATAATTTTTGATTTTCCATGTCGAGTATTTGGTCTTGATCTAATCGTGTCGCACACATGGTAGTATGCCTTGATGTTGTGCCAAAATTGTCGCAAAGACCGCTGATAAGAAAGGTAGAAACTTTCGGAAAAATGGTAATTATCGAACCTGCATCTAAGGCGCCTGAACAACTCCAGAACTTGGGATATGGAAATACACTGCCATGTGGCAAAAGAAGGCTTTTATTTTCCTTGGACCGCTTCTGCTGCGCGCAAAACATTGTCGAGGGCAGTCTGTAATTCTGTTTGACGGATGGGTTTGCTGACGTATTCATTCATACCTGCTGCCAAATATTTCTCGCGATCACCCATCATCGCATTTGCCGTGAGAGCAATAATAATTGGTTGTTGATGTGGGGCAAACTGTTCCCGAATGTGCCTTGTGGCAGTGATACCATCCATTTCCGGCATTTGAATGTCCATCAGCACCAAGTCATAAGCCTGGCGCCTGAGTGCTTCAATTGCTTCTAGACCATTGCTGACGAAATCGATTCGATAGCCCATCTTGGCCAGCATCCGACTGGCAACTTTCTGATTGACGATATTGTCTTCTGCCATCAGGATCCGCATAGGATACTTTTCTGCCAGGCGGACATCAGGTGAGGAATCAGTTTCGGGCGTGATGGTGATTTCCGGTTGAGTCGAAATCAGCCGATGGCGTATACTGCTAAATAGCCTTTGCTCCCGCACAGGCTTGGACAACGTGATGCCAGATAATGCACTGGCAGATGTCGAACCTGGCAGAACCAGGCGAATCACCAAGGGTGATAAGGTGTATTGCTCCACAAATTGTATAAACCATTGGGCCTGATCACTTGAAACTGGTGCTTCATCAATCAGAACCAGGCGAAGCTCGGGTAGGTCTGCGATCGCATCCTTCGCCTCAGAGGGTGAGGTGCTTCCCATTGCCTTTACCCCTAACTTTGAAAGTTGTTCCGAAAGAATCTCCAACTTATGGGGATTGTTTCCAAGAATGAGTACTTCTTGGTTGTGTAGGCCTTGATCCGTATGCTTAAATTGTGCCGACTGGGGAACGAGCCGACTGGTAAATTGAAAGTTGCTGCCCACATCTGTTTGACTCTCTACCCACATTTCTCCACCCATCAGTTCTGTTAATTTCTTGCTGATGGCGAGCCCCAGTCCTGTCCCACCGTATTTCCTGGTTGTAGAGGCATCAACCTGACTAAAAGAGTGAAACAGACGGCCAATGCGGTCTTGTGGAATACCAATCCCGCTGTCTTTTACCTGGAAATGATAATACTGTCCATCACCTTCCTCTAAAAAATTTACCGCAATCAGGATTTCCCCCACTTTCGTGAATTTAATTGCATTTCCAATTAGGTTGGTGAGGATCTGGCGCAGTCGGGTCGCATCTCCGATGACCTGGGCTGGGACCATTGTTGGCATGGAAAACAGAATATCAATTCCCTTTTCGTAGGCTTTGGGCGCCAGCAACTCCAGTGCTTCTTCAATGCACACCCGGAGATCAAAGGGATGCTCCTCCAGTTCGATCTTCCCCGCTTCTATTTTAGAAAAGTCAAGAATCTCATTGATGATGGTGAGCAAGGAGTCTCCGCTGTTGCGGATGATATCGACCATTTCCTGCTGCTCCTGATTGAGCTGAGAATCGCGTATCAAACCAGCCATTCCGAGCACACCATTCAGCGGAGTCCGGATTTCATGGCTCATATTGGCCAGAAAGGCACTTTTGGCCTGATTGGCGTTCTCTGCTTCTTCCTTGGCTTCCGTAAGTTGTTGGTGGGTAGCCCTAAGCTCTGAAAGCAGTTGTTTGGTTTGGGTGGAAAATTGTTTCTGGAATCTTTCATAGGTCTGAGCGACTGCGGTGATAAACAGGACACCGAAGAGACTACAAAGCCATAACATGGTCAGAAAGACGTCATCATTGGTCAACTTAATGGCTTGGAAAAGATCATTGTACCAATAGAAAATGGTTAAGAGAATAAAAACAGCTACCCCTGTGATCCGGCCTACCTTTGGACTAATCACAAAAGTAGTTGCCAGGGGCCATAGAAATAAGAATACGACCGTCGTTGAGTAGATTCCTCCCAGCAGTGAACAAAGTAAGATCAGGAGGAGGCCGGTTTCCGTGAAGTAAAAGATTGCTAGCCTTTCGAGATTCCCGGTTTTTCTTAGCAGAAATGGATTGAGAAGAATAATCAGGCCAAAACTGATTGAGACATAATCAGTCGGATCGGTACCACCAGTGATCAGAATCGAAAAAAGCGGAATGATCAAGGCGATCAGGGCTGTGAATAAGCTGATGGCGACCAAAATTCTGGATTTCCGTATAAAATTGGCGCTTTTGATGTCTTTGGCTTCCCTCCTGGGCAGGAACCAGTCTATGAATCTGAAGCCCTTGGTTTGGGGAAGTGAGTGTGCCATGACTACATGAATTACTACTTGTCAACATAATCATGTTTCCTGGAATAAGCAGGGCTAAATAGATATAGGGCTAACATTGTTTGGGACTACGTAAAATTCACTGAAAAAAGTGATTGTCCGGACTGAGCCAGAGGAGATAATATCTGCTCATTAACCTTTGCAATTCTCTTTAAAAAGAACTACAATTGAATATAAATTGAAACACTGTCCCATTATTTGGGACGTCTATTTTTAAAGCATTGGAAAGCAGCCATTTCAATCACTCCATTCTCAAAGCATTTGCAGTACTCGAATGCTTTACCCCGGACAAACCGAGCTGGGGGGTAAGGGAGTTGGCTGAGCAGATGGGCACCAATAAAAGTACCACCCATCGACTGATGGCGACTTTGACCAGTCTGGGCGCATTGAAGAAAGATGAGGAGACCGACAGATACAGCCTGGGTCTGAAGTTATTTGAGTTAGGTGCCAGAGTAGACGTCCAGAAATCCTTCATTGATCGGACCCATCCCGTTTTGGAAAGGGTAGGAGCCGAGATCACAGAGACGGTGCATCTGGGGATTTGGCAAACCGATAAAGTGCTGATGGTAGACCGGGTAGAAAGTCCTCAGGGGTTGAAACTCAATTCTTCGATTGGCCGCACCAGTCCCGCACATTGTACCAGTCTGGGCAAGGTGCTGCTCTCTTACTTAGCTGAAACGGACTTGGATGATTTTCTGAACGAAAGGGAGTTCCCGAATTATACGGAACATACCATTTCTACTCCAGAAGCTTTGAAGTCTGAGTGTCGGAAAATTCGCCAGCAAGGCTACGCCCTGGATCGTGAGGAAAAAGAATACGGTCTCATTTGCCTGGGCGTACCAGTCTTCAACGGTGCCAACCAAATCGTTGCCGCCCTTAGTGCCGCTGGTCCGGCGCAGCGTTTCAAAGCGGATATGCTTTCCCATTATGTGAACATCCTGCAATCCGGTGCGCGAAGCATTCGCGACCAAATCGGAAGTTTTCATCCCAATCCTTAGACATGAATGATTCTGAAAAATATACCGCGATACACTATCACAAATACCTCGAACTGGACAAATTGCTGAGCGCGCAGAATCCACGTTCTGGCCAATTTGAAGAAACATCGGCTCATGATGAAACGCTTTTCATCATCATGCACCAGGTCTACGAACTATGGTTTAAGCAGATTCTCCATGAAATTGACTCCGTCTGTAGCTTTTTCCGCGATCAACAGCTCGATGATCAGCACATGGGAATCATGACCCATCGTCTCAAGCGGGTTTCCGAAATCATGGAACTACTCATCAAGCAGATATATGTCATGGAGACCCTGACTCCATTGGATTTCCTCGATTTTCGACATTATCTGTTTCCTGCTTCAGGTTTCCAAAGCCTCCAATTTCGGATGGTAGAGGCGACATTGGGTTTGAGGGAAGAGGATCGGCTGACGTATCACGGACACTCCTATAAGATTGTCTTCAACGATGAACAAAAAGCCCGATTGGAGCAGATAGAAAACCAGGGGAGTTTGTTTGAACTGGTGGAAAGTTGGTTGGAGCGTATCCCTTTTCTGCGCATGAAAGGTTTCGACTTTCTGGGGGTTTTCAAGGACTCTCTCGAAAGTATGCTGACTTCCGAAAAAGAAGCCGTCAGCGCGACCGAATACCTTTCGGATAAGATGAAAAACATGCGCCTGAAGATGTTGGGCGATACCGATACCTATTTCAAACGGGTCTTGTCAGAAGAGGCCCATCAGGAAAAGATTGTCAGCGGCGAGGTCCGGATGTCCTATCAGGCCACCCTGGGGGCGCTCTTGATCAATTTGTATCGGGAAAAACCCATCCTCAGCCTGCCTTATAACTTTTTGATGGAGCTGATGAACATCGACGAACTGATGACCACCTGGCGCTATCGCCATGCACAGATGGTCATGCGGATGATTGGCAACAAAATTGGCACCGGTGGTTCTTCCGGTCATGAGTATCTGACCAAAACCGCTGAGAAGCACAAGATTTTCAAAGATCTGCACAACATCTCTTCACTGCTTATCCCGCGTTCGGTTTTGCCCAAACTGCCGGATGACATTGAAGCGGAATTGGGTTTTCACTACACACAAATCCAGCAAGGGTGAAACAAATTCTCAACTATATAAACGGGCGTATGCAGCCTGCTCAATCAGAAGCATGGCTGGATGTCTTTGATCCATCAAAAGGAATGGTGTATGCCCAGGTCGCTGATTCGGATGAAAGAGATGTTGCTGAAGCTTATGAAGCCGCCAAAGCTGCATTTCCTGTTTGGTCTGCGATGTCAGTCAATGACAGAAGCCGTTTCATGACGCGGATTGCAGATCTGATTGAAGAAAAGCATGAAGAGCTGGCCCTGGCGGAATCTATTGACAATGGTAAGCCACTTTCTTTGGCACGAAAAGTAGACATCCCCCGCGCATCATCAAATATGCGCTTCTTTGCCCAGGCGATTACGCAATTTGCCGCGGCTTCTCATGAAATGACCGATGCAATCAATTATACCTTGCGTCAGCCACTGGGAGTTGTGGGGACCATTTCTCCCTGGAACCTGCCGCTGTATCTGTTTACCTGGAAAATTGCACCAGCACTGGCCGCAGGCAATACCGTGATCGCCAAGCCTTCGGAAGTAACGCCCATGACCGCATTCCTTTTTGGCGAAATCTGTATAGAAGCAGGATTGCCGGCTGGAGTGCTCAATATCCTACAGGGCGAAGGTCCCAAAGTCGGCGCACCCATGACCTCCCATCCAGGGATCAAAGCCATTTCTTTTACTGGCAGTACCAGAGTGGGAGGAGAGATTGCCAAAGTTGGTGCACCCATGTTTAAGAAATTATCGCTGGAGATGGGCGGTAAAAACCCCAATCTCATTTTTGCTGACTGCGATTATGAGAAAATGCTCAATACCACCATTCGCTCTTCCTTCGCCAATCAAGGTCAGATTTGTTTGTGTGGCTCACGGATTTATGTGGAAGAAAGTCTGTACGAAAAATTCAAAACAGATTTTATCGCCCGGACCAAAGCCTTAAGAGTCGGTCCGCCGCTGGAAACGACGACGGATACCGGTGCGATTGTCTCAAAACCACACTATGAAAAGATTCTCAGCTACATCAAACTGGCTGAAGAAGAAGGGGGGAGGATTTTGTGTGGTGGAAAAACGGTTCAACCAAAAGGCTTTGAATCGGGTTGGTATATCGAACCGACCATCATTGAAGGTTTGGGGCCGAACTGTCGAGGCAATCAGGAAGAGATCTTTGGTCCGGTGGTGAGCATCGCGCCTTTCAAAGATGAAAAAGAAGCGCTCTCACTGGCTAACAGCACCCAATATGGCCTGGCTTGTACGGTCTGGACGCAAGACCTGAGTCGCGCCCATCGGGTTGCCAAGGAGATTGAAAGTGGCATCGTCTGGATCAATACCTGGCTGCACCGCGATCTGCGCACCCCATTCGGGGGCGTCAAACAGTCCGGCGTCGGCCGGGAGGGTGGCTGGGAAGCCCTGCGCTTCTTCACCGAAGCCAAAAATGTATGCATTCAATTCACGTAGGGACGTTTGGCAAAACGCCCCTGGAAACGATTCAAAATATATCACCTCAAAACCCTTCCATTATGTCATTAGGACCGACCATTAATTTCAAAAACTGGATTGAGGAAAACCGCCACCTGCTCAAACCGCCGGTGGGCAACAAAGCCATCTATAATGAAGACTACATTGTCATGGTCGTGGGTGGCCCCAATTCCCGCAAAGACTATCATCTGAACCAGACGCCTGAGTTTTTCTATCAGGTTGAAGGCGACATCGTGCTCAAAGTGATTGAAGAAGGAGAAGCCAAAGACATTCACATTCGTGAAGGAGAAGTCTTTTACCTGCCGCCGAATATTCCACATTCTCCACAACGTGGCCCCAATACGGTGGGACTGGTGATCGAACAGAAGCGTGCCGCAGGCATGGATGATGGCCTGGCCTGGTTTTGTGAAAACTGCCATAACGAACTCTACCGGGAGCCTTTTACCCTGAAAAACATCGAAACCGACATGCCCGTCATCTTCGATCGCTACTACTCAGATCAGGGGAAACGGACCTGTGATAAGTGTGGCGCAATCATGGAACCCCCTAAATAATACAGCACATGCGTATCAACGGCCATTCTCATCTATTGCCTTATCCAGAGCAAATCCCTGCCTTTATGAAGGACCTGGAGATATTCTGGGTGGATGAAGAAAGGAAATATATGCTTCAAAAAGGCTGGAAAAGACCGGTTACGGATTCCAGCTTTTTCCTCCATGAAAAGCTCGAATGGATGGAGCGAAACTGCATTGACCATGCAGTGGTGCTCAATTTGTCCCAACTTTACGGAAACGGACTGCGAATGAAGGAAATGAAGTTGGCGCTTCGCTTCCAGAATGATTTCAATGCCCGTATTCAACATGACTATCCGGATAAATTTACCTGCGGATTTGTGCTGCATGCTGGCTATGTGCAGGGCGCTTTATGGGAGATGGAGCGCTGCGTAGAGGAATTAGGGCTGAAAGTGCTTTGCCTGCCGACCCATTATATGGACACCATCGGGAAGTGGCGCACCATTTTCGATCCGGAAACCGAACCCATCTTCGAACTCGCCAATAAATACAAACTGGCCGTTGAGGTGCATCCTTATGATGGCGAAAAATTCATTCAGCTCGAAAACCGGGCCTGGCGTTTCCACCTTGTTTGGATGCTGGCCCAATGCGCGGATGCCTATCATTTTTATACCCTGAAGGCCTATCAGGAAAAATATCCCGACATCCGGGTCTGCTTTGCCCACGGTGGGCAATTGGCGCAGATGAATTTGGGACGGCGGATTCAAGGCTTTGATGGTCGCCCGGATTTATTTGAAGGCATGACCCATCCCCGCCGTGCAGTTGGCCACCCCAATATTTTCTTCGACACCCTGGTTCACGACACCTTTTCGCTGGAATTGATGATCAAACGTCTGGGCGGAACCGATCAGATTCTGATTGGCCTGGATGATCCCTATCCGCTGGGGGAAATGGAAAGTGAAGCCCAATCTTCCTATCCGGGGAAGCTGTTGGATTTGGCGGTGGATGAAGGGATTATTTCGAAAGATCACCGGGAGGAGTTGTGGTGTAAAAATGTCCTGAAATGGCTTGGAGCCGGACATGATGAAAGTTTGAAACAAAGAATCGGAATGTATGATACTGTCTGAAACCGGATTTGTACAAGCACAGAAAATGGATCAGCAGGATCCTTTACGCGCATTGCGCGAACAATTCCATCTGCCTATACAGAAAAATGGAGAGCCGTTCATTTATCTCTGCGGGAACTCATTGGGTTTACAGCCAAAAAGTACTGAAGCGGCCTTACAACAGGAATTGAAGGATTGGCAGAACCTGGGGGTGGAAGGGCATATCCATGCTAAAAATCCCTGGTTACCATATCATGAATTCCTGACTGAGGCGATGGCGAAAGTGGTCGGTGCCAAACCAATCGAGGTGGTGGTGATGAATTCGCTTAGGCGAGCGCAAGCACCACTAAACTCGCAATAAGATAGCCGGACCAGGCGATACTGGAGTGCGGAACAGCCCGCCTCGGGGCTGGATCGGGAAGCGTCACCTGGCGCAGGTTGAGCGGCA
>JBCBZF010000709.1:0-3933 GCA_039815525.1 Bacteroidota bacterium
CCATTTGGGCGTTGAGGGTGTCGGTGATTTCACGATAGATTTCATCCATCTCTACCGACTCTTGATGAAGATAATACTCATATGAGCGCATGAAAGTTTCCCGATCCAGCTGAAATCTTTTCATCACTGCATCATACATTGCTTCCCGCATCACGGTTCTTCTTGCTGGCTGGTTTTCATCCCGCTCTGCCACGGCATCAGCAAGGTGAAGTTCGAGCAGGATTGTTTTCATCTGATCACGCCCAATCAAATCGTCAGGAATGGTGTTTTCCTGACAACTCCACAAGAACATCGTGAGTAAAATCATCCAAAGATATCGCATACTCATAAGTGGCTGGAGCTCTCGCTCCGGTTGGTTGGACAAAGATACAATAATTGCGGACGGCTTTGCTAACTTGCAGCCTCAAAGCAAACGCGCATGAAACCTGAAATAATTGCCATCTACGCAGTCTCTGAAAACGGCGTAATCGGAAAGGACAATGACTTACCATGGAAATTGCCCCGGGACATGAAACACTTCATGAATCACACCACCGGCAAAACCATTGTGATGGGGCGTAAGTCATTCGAAGCCCTTGGGAAGCCATTGCCAAGAAGGCGAAATATTGTGATCACCCGTAACCCTGATTTCCGGGCCGAAGGGATCACGATTGTGCATTCTCTCGAAGCCGCAATTGAAGCGGGCAAGAACGATGGTGAAGTCTGGATCACCGGTGGTGCAGGGGTTTACCTTGAGTCGATCGAAAAAGGTTATGTGACGAAAATTTATGAAACCTTGGTGCATGCCGATATAGACGGAGATGTGCGTTTCAAGCTTCCCAATCCAGAAGCCTGGGAAATCACCGCAGTAGAAGCCCATCAGGCCGACGATCGCAATGAGTACGCATTTACTTTCAGAACCCTCGAAAAAAAACGACAATGATCCATATCCCTTATCCTCAAGCCGAGGAATACGCCCCTTATTATCACACCTACATCGGTCTGCTCGAACATCTTGACATCAGTCGCCGTCTCCAGGACCAGCTAAGCGAGATCGAAGGAGAATTATCGGGATTATCAGAAAAAACGGAATTGTTTCGTTATGACGAAGGAAAATGGTCTGTCCGTGAAGTAGTCGGACATATCATTGACACAGAACGAATCATGGCGTACCGGGCACTTCGTATTGGACGGGGCGACTTAAGTCCTTTGCCTGGGTTCGATCAGGATGTGTATGTAACGGGGGCTAATTATGATCAGATACCTTTGTCAAGACAACTTGCAATGTTTCGGACGCTGCGCCAAAGTAGTTGTGACATACTGGAAGGAATGACATCAGAAGATTTAAAGAGAATCGGAACTGCCAGTGGACATCCGGTGAGCCCACGTGCACTTTTTGCGATCATTGTTGGTCATTTTGACCATCACATGCGGATTGTTCGTGAACGATATCTTAGGTAAGCCCCGGTTTAATCTTCCGCTTAAATCTTCGTATTTTGCGCAAAAATCGATAGATTAGGTCTATTTCTTCACATTTTCATTTACGCAACAAACATATATTTAACGCTTAATATGCTGGATCTCAAAAAAGGCATTGGTTCTCAAGAAGCCATTCAACTGGAAGACCGTTATGGAGCCCATAATTATCATCCGTTGCCGGTGGTTTTATCTCGTGGCGAAGGAGTGTATGTATGGGATCCGGAAGGCAAACAATATTTTGATTTCTTGTCTGCGTACAGTGCCGTTAATCAGGGTCATTGTCATCCACGGATTCTACAGGCACTCACTGAGCAGGCCCAACAACTGACCCTTACTTCCCGTGCGTTTTACAATGACGTTCTGGGACCCTACGAAAAGTACATCACCGAATTGTTGGGCTACGATAAAGTACTGCCCATGAATACGGGTGTGGAAGGTGGAGAAACCGCCATCAAACTGGCGCGAAAATGGGCCTACACAGTCAAAGGCGTAGCTGCCAACCAGGCGAAGGTGGTCTTCGCCAATGGTAATTTCTGGGGACGTACGCTTGCCGCTATTTCATCCTCGACTGATCCCAGCAGCTATGAAGGCTTTGGACCGTATATGCCCGGATATGAGTTGGTACCCTACAATGATCTGCCAGCATTGGAGAAAGCCATTTCGGACCCCAATACAGCTGCATTTATGGTGGAACCCATTCAGGGGGAAGCCGGTGTGGTTGTACCAGATGAAGGCTATTTGACAAAAGTCGCAGCGCTGTGTAAAACATACAATGTCCTTTTCATTGCAGATGAGGTACAAACTGGACTGGCTCGTACAGGAAAGATGTTGGCCTGCGACCATGAAAATGTCCGTCCGGACATCCTGATTCTGGGGAAAGCGCTATCTGGTGGCGTGCTGCCGGTTTCAGCCATCCTTTGTGATGACGAAATCATGCTTAGTATCAAACCAGGAGAGCATGGCTCTACCTATGGTGGCAATCCATTGGCGTGCGCCGTGGCGATGGCCGCTCTGCAGGTTCTCGAAGATGAAAAGCTTTCCGAGAAAGCCGAGAACCTCGGACAAATTTTCCGAAAAAGGATGCAGCAATGCATTGAAAAATATCCCAATCTCCTCACGCTCGTCCGCGGGAAGGGATTGCTGAACGCAGTGGTCATCAATGATCATCCCGACAGTTCTACTGCCTGGGATATTTGTGTGGCCCTGAAAGATAATGGCCTGTTGGCCAAACCCACGCATGGGAACATCATTCGTTTTGCCCCACCTTTGGTGATCACCGAAGATCAACTCCATGCCTGTTGTGATATCATTGAAAAAACCCTGGAAGAATTTAGCCGTTCCTGAAGCATGGGTATCACCCGACTCACACCTTTCTTGCGTAATCTTAGCTCTTTCGTTCTCTTTCTCCTGGGTATGAGTATCCTGTTCGCCCAACCACCTGAAAATGGAAGGGACCAGAACTCTATCAGTATCGTTGACCTTCAGTCGGAACCGGCGGTGGTCCAACCCACTCGTTCACTCATCTGGCGGGTGGAGAGATCTGACATGGATCGACCTTCATACGTATTCGCCATCCCCTATCTGGTGCCGAATGACTGGTTTTTCCTCCCTCCGGAGTTAAGTAACATTGTCACAAGTGTGGATCAATTGGTTCTGGAAGTAGATCCTTCCTACCGGAACATGGATGTCATCCATCGGGGTGCCGTGCCATTTGACTCGACACTTGAAGCCCTTTTACCAAGGCGTCAATACAACGAGATGTATGCCTTTATCCGGGATAGCCTGTCCGCGATGGCTCGATACAAACTGGAAAACAGGTATGAGCCCCTGATGCTTGCACAGCAGATCATGGCAGATTACTGCGCTGGTTTTCGTGTATCGCGCCAGCCTTATTATTATGAAAAGTATCTTGCGCAAGCCATTGGGAAGCCCGTTCGCAGTCTGCAGTCGGAATGGACCAGAACCGCCTGGATGGAAGATTACAATATCACAGAGCAAACTGATGCCCTGGTCAATATTTTTCGGGACCGGCAGGTGCTCAAAGTAAAATATAAATCTTACCTACGTGCTTATCGTTCCGGCAACCTTGATGAAGCGGCATTGCTTGCCTTAGATCTTCCTGATCTTGGCGGAGGTACGGGCCGGATGATTGGCGACAAAAATCTTTCCTGGCTTCCCATGCTGAGCCGATCTATGCGTTTTGAAAGCTTGCTGATTGCTGTGAATGCGGCCCAATTAGCAGGTGAGCAGGGCTTGTTACATCAATTGAGGCGGCAGGGATATGATGTCAGTCCCGTCGGTCGTTGAGCTAAGTAAAATCTTATATGCAACATCGTTTTTTTCTCTTCCTGTTTGGCTTGTTCATTTCTCTTTCCATGCAGGCCCAGGAAGAAGCATCTCTTTTGTGGGAAATCAAGGGGAACGGGCTCCAAAAACCGTCCTATCTGTTTGGCACCATTCATGTGATTCCTGCCG
>JBCBZF010000282.1:0-7130 GCA_039815525.1 Bacteroidota bacterium
CGATGGCTGCGATACAAGCTCAACAAAATGTTCATCATTCTCCCTGGTCTGATCGAATCACCATCGAGTCGGGGGACTTTTTGAACTATACGCCATCAAGCCCCTTTGACTACCTGATCAGCAATCCGCCTTATTTTTTTCACTCACTTCCATCACCAGATCAAAAACGAAATCTGGCAAGGCATCAGACACGTCTTGACCGACTGGCGCTGGCAGGACGTGCTGCTCTCCTCTCCGATCCACATGCAAGCCTGGGGCTGATTTTACCATTTGAAACGAAATACCCCTTATTGCCAGGGTGGCACCTACACAAGGTATGTCAGATAAGAAGCTACAATCAGAATCCGTGGAAACGGGTACTGCTTGAGTATCAGAAGCAGCCACAATCAGATTGTATTACAACAGATAAACTGACGATTTATGAGGAGAAAAAATATAGTTCGGCTTTTACGAGCTTGACCAGGGACTTTTATCTCAATTTCTGAGAAGATAAAATACAACTGAGAGCGTTTATGATGGGCTGATAAAAATTGAACAATCTTTTAGTAAACATTACAAGATGTAAGAAATGCTGTCAAACCTACTTCTGGTTGGAACCGAAATTTGGCACTTTTTGATTATGCCGAAAATCCGATCCAATGAAGCAAACCTTTACGCTACTATGTTTTCTTACTGCCCTTAATCTGATCACGCACCCCGTTTTCGGACAAAATTATGCATCCAGCACATACGTGAGTCAACATGGCTTGCCAACCGATCAGGTAACTGACGTATGCCATGATGCAAACGGCCTTGCATGGATAGGGACCATATCAGGCATCAGGAAGTTTGATGGATTCCAATTTTCGAAAAGCCTTCCTGACAGCATTGAAGAGCGGATTCTGTCTTTGTTGATGGTTGAGAATAGCGGAATCCTTGTGCTCACCCAAAGGCAACTACTTCAGCTTACCCCACAACTTGGAAAAGATGATTTTAACATCCTCTTTCGGCATCAGGAAATAGAAATTGGCCAAAAGAGGCCTTTTAGACCCCAGATTTTATACCAACATAGTAAGCATTCTTCTATTTGGATTGGTGGCGCTTACACTCTCCACCGGTGGGATGGTAACACCTTACATCGCTACTCCTTGCCAACAACAGCAAAACTGATTGATTTTAATCAGCCCCATTTCTCATTTTTTGAAATCGGTGATCAGTTGTACGTGATGAGTCGAAGAGGAGAGTTTATGCGCTATGACGTTGAATCAGATCAGTTTCAACTATGCTCCCTTCACAAACCACATGAAGAATTATTCCTTGCAGATGGCGTAAAAAGTATAAAGGAGAATCGCTTTGTTTTTTCATCCACTCATGGACTATACGAAGGCATCGTCCTGGAAGATGGATCAATCAGAATTCATCAACTCACCTCCGCTCCGGAAGGTCGGATTACTTCACTGGCCTATGTGCACGCACATGACAAACTTCTGGTAGGTACAACCAAAGGTTTTCTCCTATTTGATCTCCAGCATCTGCAATGGATACAAAAACCTGAATGGACTGATCGGCACGTTTTGCGTATCCGTCAAAATCCCTCTGGAGGCTTCTGGATTTGCACCTATAATGGTCTGGTCCTGTTGAAAGAAACGGCAGCCAAACCCATTTTAGGACAGATCTCAAGCGCATTTATCCACCAGATTATTGAAACCCAGACGGGTGAAATTTATTATTGTGATGCCAAAAAAATCGTCCGGGTTCACGGCCAAACTGAAGAATTCCAGGGTGATATTTGCTGGACCATGCAGGAAAGTGGATACATCAGTTTCATCATGGAGAGCGAAGACGGGATTTTGGGTTTTACATCACAGGGACAAATCGTCAAGGTTCCGTTCGATCGTTCACCGATTCGCATTAGCAGACTGGATAAAAAGTCAGAACCTATCCACACTGGAACCAGAAACCAATCTGACATATGGCTCTTTCAGCAAAATCGCAAAAGCATTACCAAAATCCAGGCCAACGGAGACCGGATAGATTTCCCAATCAAAGGCGTTGATCAGTCTAAGATTGATTGTATGGCATATTATCAGACTAAAGATGGAAGGGAAATGATCTTCTTTGCTGGTAACATCCTGCAATCGATTCTTTTTTGTCTTGATCCGGCTACCGGAGTCGTCTCCGATCTCAGTGCCCCTTTTCGGGATCAATGGCCTTACTTTCCAGATGTTGTGGACATGGAAATGGTCAGCGAAGATTCCATTTACCTCGCTTCAAGAGAGGGGGTATTTCTCTGGACGCCGAGCAGTATGGAAAGGATAAATCTTGGACGCTTTTCTACTGCCGAGATATATGCATTGGCGTATAAAAATGGCGTCTTATGGGCCGGAAGCACTGCTGGAGTCATTCGTAAGTCTGGCAAACAGATTTCCCTATTGGATGAGGAAAATGGTCTTGCAGCAAATATTATCGGATACAAAGCACTTTTCCTGGATCACCAGGACAGACTTTGGATTGGCACCGCCAAAGGCTTGTCAATCATGAACCGACCCGAGGAAATGGCAGAGATGCCTGCACCTGTTTTGACAAGCTTTGCGATCAATCAACAGCCACAAAGTCCTTCGGACAACATCCAACAAGACCAAAGTATCCACTTATCGTTTGCCAGTTCAGTCTACCCCGCCAATGGTCATCGATTCCAATACAAAACATCCTGGAACAAAGGCGAATGGGAACCACTATTCGGGAATCAACTTTCTCTCTACAATGTTCCACCAGGTGCCCATCAACTTGACGTACGGGTAGAGTCTAAAGGCTTATTGATCCCAGGAGAAAGCATCAATATCCCCCTCACCGTCATACCAGTCTGGTATAAAACGCTTCCCGGTGTGTTCTTTGTTTTACTGGGCATTCTGGCACTTATTTTCATTTCCAGCCGATTGTACACCTACAATCTTCGACGTCAACGAGACAAACTACAACAGATCATTGCCAGACGGACCAGACTGCTGGAGGAGTCAAATATGAAGGAGAAAATCGCTCGTCAGCAAGCCGAAGAAGCCAACCAAGCCAAAAGTATGTTTTTGGCAAATATGAGTCATGAAGTTCGCACCCCCATGAACGGAATGCTTGGCATGGCTCAATTGCTGGCAGACAGTAACTTAAATCCAGAACAACGTTCTTTCATTGAAACTCTTTTGCACAGTGGTGAAAACCTGCTACAAATCATCAATGATATTCTGGACTTTTCAAAGATAGAGTCCGGCAAAATGACCATCTACCAGGAATGGTTCGATCTTGATGCTTTGGTGGAAAAATGTGTGGATCTTTTCCTGCCATTGGCGATGCAGAAAAACATAGACATTCGGGTTTTTGTATCACGCCATGTGCCTGCCCGGTTTTATTCAGACCAAACAAAGCTGGGACAAATCATGACAAACCTGATCAGCAATGCGTTGAAGTTCACACACAGTGGCTTTGTTGCAATCAACATTCATCATGTCCCAACGATGCCTCACCAGTCAGAGCAAAGTGGGCTTTGTTTTGAAATCATAGACACAGGCATAGGGATTCCACCGGAAAAGCTAGATACGGTATTTCAATCATTCCAACAGGTTGATGGCTCCATTAGTCGCAAGTACGGAGGGACGGGATTGGGGCTGACCATCGTAAAAAGTATGGTTGAACTGATGGACGGATGTATTCAGGTTGAAAGTGAAGTGGACAAAGGCAGCCGGTTTTTCTTTTACCTTCCAGACCAGAAAACACAAGCCTTCATGACGTCTACGCCGCTGATTGAATGTAAACCAATTGTCTTGATTCAGGACCAAAATAAGCGAGAAGATTGGCGAAGGTATCTGCAGGATTTGGGAATAAAAGCAAGCTATCGCCTCCTCCCCGAGAATGGTCCATCTTTGTTTTCAGGCAATATCAATACATTGATCACAGACCAATTGGATCTACTGGAACAGCATCGTGGCCAGGGCAAAATTATCTATATGCATGATTTTGGATCACAAGAAACAAACAGGGCTAAGGGTGTTTTTCCAATTCCTCATCCTATGCACCGAAGCGCCGTATACAGAGTCTTAAGTGGCAATTACTTTTCTACGTCTCACCAACACACCTCGCTTGATCAAACATTCGCCGAACAATACCCCATGAAAATCATGGTTGCAGAAGACAATGCAGTCAATCGTAAACTGATCGATACGGTCTTGAAAAAGCTTGGCTACAGTGCGACCATTGTCAATGATGGCCAGGAAGCATTGAACATGGTGCCACTTGTCTTACCAGACTTGATATTTATGGATATGCAGATGCCGGAATTAAATGGTATCCAGGCGACCCAATTGATCCGACAATGGGAAAAGGGAAGTTCTTATCGGGCTGTCATTTGCGCGCTTACGGCCAATATTGGAGGTGGAGACAAGGATAGATGCCTGGCCGCTGGTATGGATGCATTTATCACCAAGCCAGTCAAATTGAAGGACCTGACTCAATTCATTCAGCATACCAGACTTCAGACGGAAAGCGTACCTACTCCTCCACACGATCCTGGATCAGAATCAAGTTTCGCCGGTATCGGTTAAGGTTTTCTTTCATTTCCCCCAGCCATACCTCATTGTCTTTGCCTTTTTGCCAGGACTTGATTTCCGTTTCCTGGACATTCACATAAGACACCATTGAATCCATTTGCTGATCTACCCGTAAGAGGTCTCGTTCTATCCGTTTGAGATACAATAAGTCAGTGGGAGAAAGGCGATTGCTTTGATTACGAATAGATTCGACACTTTGGTCCAGTTCAAGTTTTACACGGAGGATTTTGTTTAATTCGACTAAATCTCCATCTGGTTGATCAACTTTGACCACTGATTCGGGTTTCTCTGGGGAATCATTTGACAACCACTCCCCGATTGGGGTAAACTGAACCAAGCCAACCAACAACAACAGGGCCAGACCAGCCAGTCCAACCATGCGCACAATCGGGTTTTGAAAGACTTTTCCAAAACTTCCCCTCAGCTTTTGAAACAGGGGACCGAGAGACGATTCTTTTTCTTTATAGTGTCTGGTGGGAGCAAAGGCAAATCCAGGTACTGAACGCCAGTTATCCGTTTCGAGATAGCCTTCTGCCAGCAGGATCAAGGTGTTGGGATCAGGGCGTCCCGCCGGAACCTGCGCCATACAAACCTGTACAATTTGATTAAAGCGTGGCGAAAATTGTTTTGGCAAATCGGGCACCCAGGCACCGTCTACCTGCTTTTGTCCTCCTTTTTCACCCAATGGAAGTGAATTGGTGGCCAATTCATACAGGCTTGCCCCCAAAGAAAATATATCATTTGCCTCCTGTGGGGTCCGGTCCTGTGTACTTTCAGCGGAGGAGTAAGGCGTGGCCTTAATGCCCCCAGCTTGCCTGGCCAACATTTGCCGGTTGGTGATCATATCGCAGATCACAAAATTCCCTTCAGAATTTACGAGGATGTTTTCCGGGCAGATATGCTGATGGATAAATGGATCATCTTGCTGATGAAGCATTTGCAGTCCCAATCCTACCTGATACAACAACTGAGCCAGTCGTCTTTCCGGAAAGTTCCCCGCAGTTTGTCGTACGCTGCCTTCCTCAATAAAAGGCTGAATCTCGTAGGGAGTTTCTTTCCAGGTATCAACTTTAGTCGGAATCAACAAAAGCGGATGACGGAGTTTCTGCAAGGCTTCGAGACGCTTTTGGGCATCCCGAAAGAAAGCCAAATCCTTCATCGGACCCGAAGTGTGAATCCGAAGTCGCACTTTCTTGTCCTTACTGTCCTTGGCTAACCAGGTCTCATAAAACTGATCCTGCCCGATCTGATCGACAAGCCTATAAAACTGAGCGAAAGTCTGATTTGCACGGTACCTGATCATACAGTCTATCTATTCCAAGGGCCAACAAATATCTAAATTTTTTTGAGAAAGGGACGATGTAAAGACTGTGAAATAAACGTCTGGTCATTGAGAAAGCAGATTTTTTTGCAAAATCTGTAAAAAAATGAACTTTTTAATGGACTGATTGTCAACAAGGTCCAATCTTTGCATTGTAATTGAGCTAGATTGTATGAACCCTGAAAGAACGCTTATGAACAAATCATTGCTGCTGCTGTTCATCCTTTCCGCTTTTTGTGCAACGACACTTTTGGGTCAGGACATTGTCTTTATCCAAAATGGCAACCGACTGGAAGGAAAAATCACCTCAGTTGGCCCGCGCGGGATGAGCATGTCAATCAATAAAAAAGATCGTCAGTTGGCAAAAGGAGAACTTCTGCTGACATTTTTCGAGAATGGTGATGCCTTTGTATTTGACCCCCGTACACCCAAAGGATATCGTACGTTTCCATTTGACAATGAATACTACGATAAACTCATCACCAAAATGGGACGGGTCATTCCGGTCGAACAGCTCAATGATGAGGGCAATCATTTTCGGTATTCGCACCTTCTGGAAGGTGGACCTGAGCAGAAAATTGCCATGAGTGACATCGTCGCAGTTTTGTACCGGGATGGAAGTCATCAGTTGTTTGCATCGGCCAGGACGGTCGCAAACTGCCTCTTACTAGGGCATGGTCTGGTCGCACTCAATGGAGAAAAACCTGCAGGTGTAGAGCCAATTTCCACGGGTGAACCAGCTGAAATCAGTAGCATCAGCCCCCAGACAGTTGCCTCCAACAAAAACCCGGTGGTCAATCCACAGCCTGCGGAATCCACAGTGCAAGAAGTAGAGATGGCACCTGAAGACCTGCCCGAGCGAAAACGCCCAAAGCTCAGTCCAAAATTACCCGTAAGTGAGACTGAGTTTAAACAAAAGGCAACCGCCAGAACCCGGGAGCTGACCAATTATGTGCGTCGCATTTCGGACAAGCAAACCGGTCCACTTGAAGCCAATAAAGCCATTGACCAGGCAGTCAAACTCTTTGTCTCAAACAAAGCCATCGTAGAAGTATCAAGCAAAAATTCTGAATTCGTTCAGCGATTCAATATTCGCCCCTATCTCGACCACATTAAACTGCTCAAATACGACAAGGTTGAATTGAGCTGGGTGGAAATCAACTATGTGGGAGACGTTAGAAAAGGGACGGATGGCAATTATTATGGCTATGTAACCTTTACCCAGATTTTCAAAG
>JBCBZF010000867.1:0-3152 GCA_039815525.1 Bacteroidota bacterium
GCTGAAGTGCAGGGAGTTATAAAAAGCACAGGGCAGAATTTTGAGGATGGTGAGCGTTACAGAAAAGGGCAGCTCATTATTGACATAGACGATATAGAACTTAGATATAGTCTGCGTTCACAACGAAGCGATGTGGTGGGAGATTTTTTTGCGGAAATTCCGCTGTCCTTTGAGTTGATTCCCGGTAATCATGATATCCTGCAACGGGATCATTATCTGGATTGTGGATTGCGTTTACATGAAAGCGGAAAGAAGATTGGTCCGTTTGCTTTATACCATGAACCAGAATCCATCCAGCCCGATAAAGGCTTTGCTCTGGCGGGGCATATTCATCCAGGCATATTGATGCAGGGGGGCGGTAGACAGCGCCTGCGTTTTCCCTGTTTTCATTTCACCCAACAAGGTGGCATTTTACCCGCTTTTGGACAGTTTACCGGATTGGCGATCGTCTACCCAGATCCGGAAGATCAGGTATATGCAATTGTGGATCAAACTGTGATGAGAGTATTGTAGGGCTAAAGACCGGTTACAGGCTTTTTCGCCGTATTGTTGACTTTACGCCCTTTCAGGAAAAATCCGAAAATCCCACCGAGGATGCCACCGATGATGTGAGCCAGCTGAGAGATATTGTCGTCGGCGAAAGAACCGATAACCTCTGTTCCGAGGAAAAGAATCACGATCAACACAAAGGTCAAAGGGATGCCGCCTTTGGAATTGGTAACGGAACTCAGAAGAATCAGCATAAAAACGATGCCACTTGCGCCCAGTAATCCAGTTGGTTCACCCGTCAATCCAAAACCAGAAATGATCAGGTGCAAGACGCCCGTTACCAGAGCCGTAACCGCCATCATGAAGAGAAGATCTCTTGATCCGTATTTTTCTTCCAGAATGGGGCCGATCAGCAGGATAAAGGTAAAGTTGCCGACCAAATGTGGCCAGCCACCATGACCGATTACGTGAGAAAAGAGCCGGAGGTACCAGATGGGGTTGGTCGGTTCAACCACCGGATAGATGGTGAAAAAAGGCATGATGTCAACCGCAAACTGGCTGATAATCAAGACTGCGGTGCTGATCAGGGTAAAGGTCAGAATGACCGGGGCGTTGTACTCGAGGCGCATGAAAACGGATTGCGGTGAAAAATGCCTTCTCTGGAATGCTACGGTTTTTCACCCGAATATGTTTATTTGTTGGCAGAAAACCAGAAAACTTATGCATTCTGCGCGTTTGGCTTTGATCAGTGGTGCATTCCTGGGATTGACCGGTGTCATTCTTGGGGCCATGGCCGCTCATTATCTTGAAAACATTTTGACGCCTGATAAGCTTTCCAGCTTTGAAACAGCGGTTCGCTTTCAGATGTACCATGCCATTGCCCTGTTGGTCCTGGGCGGTCTGGTGCTGCGATTTCCGGACCGATGGTTGGCCTGGTCAGTACGGGGCATCCTGTTTGGCGTGCTCTTGTTTTCCGGGTCTATTTACCTGCTGACCCTGACTGAGTTGCCGATCGGCCTGGTGACGCCATTGGGAGGCATGGTGTTAATATTGGGATGGGCCGCCGTATTATTGTGGGCTTTTAATGTGAACGTGAATGGAGCGAGCGATTGATTATCTGGTTCAGCCATATCTAACCTATGAATGGTGGGCAATCGCCCTGGAGGTGGTGGCGGCAATTTTTGGCGTAGCCAGTGTACTATATTCCCGGGCAGAAAACATCAAGGTGTACCCAACCGGGATCATTTCTACGGCGATTTATGTTTTTCTGTTGTACCAGGCAGGTTTGTTTGGGGACATGGGCATCAATGCCTACTACTTTGCCATGAGCATCTATGGCTGGATCAACTGGGCCCATGTGAATGATGAAGGCGAAAGCCTCCAGATTGAATGGGCCAGTCTGCGAGACAACCTTATTGGCTTCAATCTGCTCATTGTTGGTTATTTCTTTTTCTCCTACATCCTGGAAGAGTTTACCACCAGCACCGTGCCGCATATCGACGGTTTTACCACCAGCATTTTCTTCGTCGGGATGTGGTTCATGGCCAAAAAGAAAGTCGAAAACTGGATTTACTGGATTGTGGGAGACCTGATCACGATTCCTTTATACATCTACAAAGGATTGGGGATTTCAGCTATCCAATTTGCTTTCTTCACCATCCTCGCGGTTTTGGGCTACTTTGAATGGCGTCGCAAAGCCAATCAATCTCAAGCAACCACATGAAACGCATTGCGATCGTCGGACCAGAATCAAGCGGTAAATCCACCCTCGCCAAGGCTTTGGCGGGACAATTCCTGACAGCCTGGGCACCAGAATATGCACGCTCTTATCTTGACATCATTGATCGGCCATACGAAGAGAAGGATTTGCTGACCATTGCCAAAGGTCAGCTGGCACTGGAGGAAACCATGGCGACCCACGCCAACGAATGGCTCTTCTGCGACACCAATCTCCTGGTGATCCGCATCTGGGCAGAGTATAAATACAAACGCGTCGATCCGTGGATTGTGTCCCACGAGGGCCTCGACCGCTATGATCTGCATGTACTGACCAGACCAGACATTCCCTGGGAAGATGATCCTTTACGAGAGCATCCGCATCACCGTGATACATTGTTTCCTCTGTACGAAACCGCTTTACAGGAAGCGAAGGTACCCTATGTGATCATTTCGGGGGAAAATCGTCTGGATCAGGCGGTCGAAGCGATCTCTGATCTTTGACGCATTCATTTGTCTTTTTAGCCAAAGGGCGTAGCTTTGCAGCGCAAAACAGGGGTGCTGGATGCCTGTCATCCGGCTGAGATTATACCCATTGAACCTGATCCTGGTAATGCAGGCGCAGGGAATTGTATGGGAACATGATGTTCCGGCGGCTATCCCCTGGCCCCGGCTATGTTTCATTAAAAAATTTGTTCAACATGCGCGTTTTGATTTTTGCATTGCTGACCGGCTTGTTGCCGCTCTGGACCAATGCCCAATTTATGGTCTCCGGCACGGTGACTGACAAAAACAGCGGGCAAGCTCTCGCTGGAATTGAAGTAATGGTGGTCGAGAATGGCCGCAAAAGCCTCACGGATTCAAAAGGAAACTTTCGCCTTGAAAACCTACGGGGACGGATTACCTTGATGCTGACTGGCGAAAAGTATCAATCAAGTACCAAAACC
>JBCBZF010000443.1:0-5691 GCA_039815525.1 Bacteroidota bacterium
TGAAGGTTTTTATCGTTCAGCCGGCGGTGGAACCGAAATTCAGCTGAATACCTTTAACCTGCAGGAAGGAAGTGTAACCGTCAAAGCTGGTGGCCGCAATCTTGCTGAAGGAACAGACTATCAGATCGATTATTTCGGCGGAAAAATCACCATCCTGAACCCAGCGATTTTGTCCACTGGTCAGGACATTCAGGTGTGTTTTGAAAGTTCTTCGCTCTATCAGGTTCAGACCAAAGTGCTGATGGGGGCGCGTGCCTCCTACAATCCTTCGGAAAACCTCCAGTTGGGGGCGACCATCATGAATCTGCGGGAGCAGCCTTTCAACCAAAAGACCATTCTTGGCGAAGAGCCAACCAATAATACGCTGTGGGGATTGGATGCGACCTTCCGGAAAGAGTCAGATTTTGTTACCAAAATCATCGACAAACTTCCATTGGTAACGTCTAAAGAGACTTCAACCATTGATGCGGCCTTTGAAGCGGCACAATTTATCCCCGGGCAGCCACGGGTGGTACGTACCGCCGAGGATCGGGGCATCGTCTATCTCGATGATTTCGAAGCGGCGGCCACACCATTTACCCTGATGGGCCAATTGCACTGGAAACTGGCTTCCTTCCCGGAAGATGATGAAAATGACATTGACATTTTCCGCCCCTTCAATGTCTACAGCAGCCCATTGGCCCGTAACTTCTCCCGTGCCAAACTGTCCTGGTACACCATTGATCAAGCTTTCTACCAAAGCTTTGGCATTGACTTCCCTGATGAGGATAAGGATAACAACTATACCCGTCAGGTACGTCCACGTGAGATCTTCCCTACTGCCACCAGAGCATTTGGCCAAAACATTCAGAATACTTTTGACCTACGCTACATTCCGGATGAGCGTGGTCCTTACAACTTCCAGACGGATCAGACCCGCCTCGATGCCACCACGGGTAAGTTTACCCGCCCGGATGAAAACTGGGCTGGTATCATGCGGGAAATTGATGTCAACAATGACTTTGAGGCCACCAATATCGAATTCGTCGAATTCTGGGTGATGGACCCTTTCATGGACAATCCAAACCATCCTGGTGGTGATTTCTATCTCAACATGGGCTTGATCAATGAGGACATTCTGGATGATGAAAGTCTTAGTCAGGAACATGGTTTGCCTGGTCCAAATGCACCCAACGAAAATCTCCAAACCACAGCTTATGGTGAGATTCCGATTGGGAATCCACCGGTATATGCCTTTAGCAATGACCGTGATGACCGGGTCGCACAGGACATTGGTTATGATGGTCTGACGTCGGCGGAAGAAAGAGAATTTTACGAAGACAGTGTCTTGTCTAAACTGCGGAACTTCCTTAGTCCAAATGCCTTTGCTGCTTTTGAAGCTGACCCTAGTACAGATGACTTTCTCCACTTTCGGGATGATACCTTCGAAACCAATTCCGCAGGTGTCCTCGAACGTTATCTCCGTTTCAATGGGGTAGAAGGCAACTCTCCGGTCGGGGAAGATCAGGCCCGCTTTACGGTTCAGGCCACCCAGCAGCCAGATACGGAAGACCTCAACGGCAATGGTTCGCTCAATTTTGCTGAGCAGTATTGGGAATATAAGATTGAGATGCGCCCGGATAAAATGGTGCCGGGACAAAACTTCATCGTTGACCAGATTGATACGGTTGTCAATACTCCCAATGTCCAGAACCAGCGGGTGCGTTGGTACCAGGTGCGTTTGCCCCTGAATGCCGGTCGTGCGGTCAATGGCATCACCAATTTCAAGACCATCAGCTTTATGCGGATGTTCATGACCGGCTGGCCAGAAGAAGTGATTTTACGGATGACAGAGTTTCAGTTGGTTGCCACCCAGTGGCGCCGCTTCAGCGGCAGTCTGTCGGATCCTGGGATTGTGGTACCACCCTCTGAGCCTCCATTTGGTTCTTTTGAGTTGGGTAGTGTGAGTTTGGAAGAAAACTCGCAGAAGCAACCATTCAACTACGCTTTGCCGCCTGGAATTGAACAGCAGGCCATCAACGGCAACACCCAGGCTGGCTTTCTACAGGATGAGCGATCGCTGCTGTTGGATGTCTGTGATCTGCAAGACGGCGATGCCCGTGGTATTTTTAAGAATGTCAATGAAGACCTGCGTCTGTACGAACGCCTCAAAATGTTTGTCCACGCTGAGGCCATTGAAGACCGGGCCAATCCATCCAATTTCATCAATCGTGGTGATGCCCGGATGTTTCTCCGCCTCGGTCTCGATAACGATCAAAACTATTACGAATACGAATGGCCGATCACGCCTTCGGATCCGGGAGCCGGTGCAGGAAATGTCCAAAACACCTGGCTGGAAGACAATGAATTGGATCTGGAGTTGGCCCTGCTGGCCAGAGCCAAGGAAGACCGCAACAATGCGGGCACCGGCCTGATCTATCGTCATGCCTTTGCTGACACCACCCGTGATGGCGCCATCATTTACGTCAAGGGTACGCCCAAACTCAGTGATATCCGCAACATCATGATCGGGGTGCGCAACCCACAAGACCCGGTGGCCGATCCGATCTGTCTCGAAGTATGGGTCAATGAGTTGCGGATGACAGACTTTGACAACACCAAAGGCTGGGCTGCCAATGCCAATATTTCGATGAACCTCGGCGGGATTGCGACCATCAATGCTACGGGTTCCTATCGTTCGGCTGGCTTTGGACCGTTGGAACAAAAACTGAGCAACCGCTCTCAGGAAGATATTTTACGCTATGACTTATCCGGGACTTTCCACCTGGATCGTCTTTTCCCCAAAAAGTTTGGTCTCCAATTGCCAATCTATGCCACCTTTGGTGAGCAGCGCATCAACCCACTCTTCAACCCGCAGGAAGCGGATGTGCGGACTGATCGTCTGGTAGAATCCTTGGGAGATGAAGAAGCCAAGGAGAAGCTACGTGAGATTCAGGATTATACTCGAAATCGCAGTATTTCCTTTAATAACTGGCGCAAATTGAAGAATGGAGGTGGGACCGCTGCTCCGAGACCAGGCCCCCGACCAGGGCCGCGCAGTGGCCGGAATCCAAGGACGCCATCACCGGGACAGAATGGCCCCAAGAGTTATCCCTGGGATATCTCCAACTTTGATTTCTCTTTTGCCTACAGTGAAACCTTCGCCCGCAACGCCATCACGGCGCGCCGATTGACGACCCAGCACCGGGGCGGCATCAACTATCGCTATAATTTCCCACAGGTAAGCTGGAAACCTTTTGAGAAGAGCAAATTCCTGAAAAAAATCCCGCTGATTGGTGATTTTACCCTAAACCCACTGCCAACCTCTGTGAGTGTGGCTGTAACCGGAGACCGTCAGTTTGAGGAGCGACTGCTACGACCAACCGATCTATTTGGTGGGTTTGTGGATACGACTTTTACCAAGAATTTCCTGATCAACCGTAACTATAACCTGACCTGGAATCTGACCCGCAATCTGCAGTTTACCTTCACGGCCAACAATGTCTCACGGGTAGATGAAGTAAAAGGCTATCGGAATCAGGCAACCCGGGCGGAGCGGGATTCAGTGGGTACCTTCTGGGAAAACTTTCTGCACATTGGAAGGGACCCCAGCCGTGGGCATGACAATCTGATCAATTTTGGGCGAACCACTACCTATACCCATAACTTCAATGTTGGGTATCAACTGCCGTTCCAGCAGATCAAGATGCTCAGCTGGATCAGTGGCACAGTCAATTATACTGGCTCATTTAATTGGCAGCAGGCGCCGGAAATCAATCCCAATCTGGGTGCGACCATTGGCAACAATCAAACCATCCAGGCCAATGGACGACTGGACCTGAACAATCTTTACCGTAAGATCAAGCCACTCAAAGAGATTTTGGATGGACAGAGTGCGGCAGAAAAGCAAAAGAAGTTTCAGGAGAAAAAACGTGCCAAGGCGCAGGGACCGCGGACCATGTTGCCGGGACCAGACGGCCCGATCCTTTCCAAAGGTCCGACCGTGGTGGACAAGGATACATTGAATAAGGACAGCTTCAAGTTTATCAAAAAAGCCGCTGCCGAATTGGCACGGATCGTCCTGAGCATTCGTAGCATCGACATTACCTACAACCGCAACGCCAGCATGATTCTGCCCGGTTATCTGCCGAGTACGGACAACTTTGGGATGGACTGGACCTATACCAACCCATTCAATGGGCAGGAAAGCCAGTTGCTGCCGCCGACCCTCGGATTTGTAACCGGTAGTCAGAAGGATATCCGTCAATTGGCAGGCGAAAATAACTGGATCAGCCGTGATACCACTTTGTCCAGCCTGTTCCAACGCAACAACAATGAGCAGGTAACTGCCCGGACGTCAATTGAACTGTTCAAGGGGTTCCGGATTGACCTTTCGGCCAATCGCAGCATCATGCGGAATGAAAGTGAATTCTTCCGCTGGGATCCGGTTGAGAATACCTATATGAGCTTTGACCCGCTGGCCAATGGTAACTTCAGCATGTCATACATTTTTGCGAATACCGCTTTTGAGCGGAACCAGGATGATTCACGGATCTTCAATCTTTTCTCTGTCAACCGTCAAATTATTTCGCAGCGTTTGGCAGATGAAAACCCCAATACGGGTCAGTTGAGTCAGATTGGTATCGTAGAAGGCGGTTTCAACAATGGTTATTTGGGAACCAATCAGGAGGTGTTGATCAGTTCATTTCTGTCTTCTTATGGTTTGATTGGGCCGGATCGGGTATCGCTTTCCGCCTTCCCATCCATTCCTTTGCCCAACTGGAGCATCAACTTCAATGGCCTGAGCAACATTCCATTTTTGAAGGATAAATTCAACTCCTTCACCATTCGTCATACCTATCGTGGCTCGTATTCCATTGGCAACTACGCCAACAACCTGAATTCAGCTTTTGTCAATGGGTTTCCGGCTGCCTTTACGGAAGTAGACACAGATCCATTGGGCAATCCGTTGGAAAACTTCTATTCCCGCGACAACATTCAGGTGGCGCAGATTACGGAGCAGTTTTCGCCATTATTGGGTGTCAACTTTACCATGAAAAATGGCGTAACCGGACAGTTGGATTACAAAACCGGCCGTCAGCTGAGTCTGAGCATCGGTAACCTTCAGTTGACTGAACGACGAAATCAGGACGTGGCGGTGATGGTTGGCTATCGCAAGGACAAACTCAATTGGCGCTTTAATTTCCTCGGCAAAGAGTTTGACCTGCAAAACAGCGCCAACTTCCAGTTTCGTGCCACCGTACGGGACACCCGGGAACGAAATCGCTATCTCGATGCAACCGGCCTGAATCCGACCCGCGCCCCCGAATACACTCGTGGTACGCTCAACATCATCATTTCACCATCGATTGATTATGTGGTCAACAACCGCTTGAATATCAAGCTATTTTTCGAGCGCAACATCAACAATCCCTATGTGAATACGGCTTTCAATACCTCATTCACCAGTGCCGGGGTGCAGGTGCGTTTTACGCTGTCGCAATAGGATCGGATGATAGATACCGAACGTGAAATGCTTTGGGAAAATAAAAGCATTTCCTTTTTCGGCATACTTTCAGAATGAGTGGTTTAGGAGAAAAAGAAACTCCTAAACCACTTTCATTTGGGTGTGGAATCCATTCAAGAAATCGAAAGACATGCTTGGTGGATACCCAAATGCTAGGACTGGGGATTACATTCACTCCTTCCGAA
>JBCBZF010000173.1:0-8708 GCA_039815525.1 Bacteroidota bacterium
GAAATTTTTTGTGGTCAAGGCCAACCTGAAAAGGATGCAGGCTTTGGGGCAAAGGCAGTTACGCCCCATTCAGGTGGAGTTTAGCACGGACCGTTTCGGTCTGCCAATCCGCCTCGGTATGGCCAATGCCAATGGTAATCAGGACATGGTTGTCTATGCCTTCACCAATTCAGGCCGGGTCGAAACCACCAACTATCAGACGATTGAAATCCCAACCAATGTGGAGATTCCCAGTACGCTGCAGCCGGAATTTGGAGCGTTTTACAAGGATGTATACGGAAAACATTGGGCTGATCACGGAGGGAAAGCGGTCAGCCTGGAATATGCCTGGGATGTGAGCCTCAACAATCCGGTCAAATGCGATCCCTGTAATGGTCCGCCGCCGATTGTGCAGGAAATGAAGCAGGCTGGGGTATTCTGGTTGACCAACAATCCGACGGATAAGGTCTTCATGACCCGTCTGCATGTCCGCTACAATCGAGAGAATTTCCCCCAGGATCTGAGCTTTCAAATCACCCCCAATACTGCGCGTTTTCAGGGGAGATATGTGATGCGTTTTGCTGCTCAGGGTGATTTTAGCTGTCCCAAGGGCAGGGATTATCTCAGGGAACTACGCAAAAGAAGGGAAAAAGAAGTAGAGACACTGGCCTCACTCACGGGATGGAATAAGATGAAGTATGATGCCTACATCAGTCAATACGATACCATCCTGGCTACACCACTGCCGGATTATTATCTGAAAAAAACTGACCGTGGTACATTTCCCGTTGTGCCGGTTTCTTTCCCACAAGGCCCACCCTTTTTACTCCTTCTGCTCATCGCTACCACCTTTTTCATTTTATACCACCAACAACAAAACAACACAATGTTAAGACGAACTTTGCCACTGAGCTTACTGCTCTTGCTGCCTTTTCTATCGCAGGCCTTCTGCGGCTTTTACGTCGCCAAAGCCGACGCCAAGCTCTTCAATAAAGCCTCGGCTGTGATCATCGTACGTGATGGTACCCAGACAGTCATCACCATGTCCAGTGATTTTCAGGGCGATGTCAAGGACTTTGCCATGGTCGTCCCTGTCCCGGATGTACTCAGCCGCGAACAAATTCGCATCGCCGATCAAAGTATCTTTGACAAACTGGATCAATACTCTGGTCCCCGATTAGTCGAATACCATGATCAGAATCCCTGCTACCGCCGTCGCTATGAACGGGAGGTCCTGATGAGTGCGCCCATGGAATCCACAGACATGCTCTTTGACGTAGAAGCTGAGGAAGATGACTCAGATTTTGGGGTCAGCATCGTCGAATCTTATACGGTCGGAGAGTATGACATTTTGATCTTATCCGCCACCGAATCTGACGGTCTGGAAAGCTGGCTGACCCGCGAAGGCTATAAAATACCTGCCAACGCAGCCGAGGTATTGGAGCCATACATCAAGAGCGATATGAAATTTTTTGTGGTCAAGGTCAACATGGATCAATTCAAAAGCAGTGCCTTTCAGACCCTGCGTCCCATTCAAATGAGCTTTCGTTCTGACCGCTTTGGCTTGCCGATTCGACTGGGCATGGCCAATGCAGAAGCGGATCAGGATTTGATTGTGTATGCCTTCACGCGCAAAGGACGAATTGAAACTGCCAATTACCGGACAGTAGAAATTCCTTCCAATGTGGACATCCCCAGCAATCTCCGCAGCAATTTTGGACAATTTTACAAAGACCTCTTTGACCGTGCCTGGGCCAAAAGTGGCAAGAATGCGGTCATGATGGAGTATGCCTGGGATTTGAGTGGACAAAATTATGTAAAGTGTGATCCATGTGTAGGCCCGCCACCGATTTACAATGATTTGCGGGAAGCAGGTGTCTTCTGGCTGCAAGGCAATCGAAATGGCTATAGCGGAAATGTGTTTATGACCCGTCTTCACGCCCGCTACAATCGCAAAACCTTCCCCCAGGATCTCGCTTTTCAAATTACCCCCAACCAGCAACATTTTCAGGGACGTTACGTGATGCACAATCCTGCTGGCGGAGACTTAAGTTGTGATGAAGGCCAGAAATACCTGAAAGAACTGCACAGTCGTCGTCTCAAAGAGGTCAACAATTTGGTGGACTTGACTGGCTGGGACCGCAATGAACACATGGCCTATGTCTCTGAGTTTGATCATCTGATCAAAGGTGGGCAGCAGCCATATTTTGGTCCATTACCCGAAAAGCAGGAACACGATAAGGGTGGTTTGCTGCCATTTGGTGGCGGAGGCTTCGGTGGTGGCAATGGCTGGTGGATTCTTCTACTGGGCATGGCACTGATGACCGGAATGGCCCTGCAAATGCGACGCTGGCGGATGCTGACGGAATAAAGTAGGCCTAAAAGATGTTGCGCCTTTGCTGCTTCGCGTTTATTTCCCCAAAAAGAGAAGACGCAAAAACGGCAAAGGCGCAAACCTTTATATGAAGAATGCTTTTTACAGGACAAAAAACAGCACCACAGAAAAGCAGATGGCGACCATCATTTCCAAGAGACCCGCTCCGACATTTTTATCATGCACGATCTCCTGTTCCATATTGGAGTTGCGAAGAATGAAGCGGTCGAATACCAGTCGAACCACAAAAAGATAGATGAATACAATGAGGAGATCCAGCCCAAAAATCATCAGATCCTGCGACCAACTCACAAAATCACCTGAAACAGCCCGCATCACAATGATGCCAATGGATATCATACCGCCGGCAAAGCCCAGACCAGCGGCCAGATTGTCCTTCTCAATTTCATCATGCACATCGTAGGAAGTGGTTTTGGCATAAATGAAAGAGAACAAAATCAATGCGATCTGTCCCAAAAGATAAAAAACGATTGCGGTCAGAGGCCCACCACCTTGTCCATGTACAGCGCCAGCAATCACCATGCCCGAAGCCACATAAGTTGCGCCTTCCACCACACCCGTACCGGGATTCTGGTCTTGAATGATCTCTTTGTCAACAGAGAATTTATAGAGAATAAATTGTTTGTTGACCAGGCGAGCCAGGTTTAGCAAGAGAATGCCTGCCAGAGAATAGCCGGTTACAATGAGAAATTCCAACCCAATGTTTTCCTGAGAAGGCCCATCCATGATGCCAACAAACAAAATGGTTACGCCAATGAAGTAGCCCGCCACACTGACGGAGACTGCATTATTGTCCATTTCGGTGAGTTGCTGGTCAAGGACATAATTGGAAAACCAGCCTTTGATCCATTTTGAGACAAAGAACAGAACAATGTAGAGGGCCACAAAGCCTGCATTGATCAAGATCGCATTTAGGTCCATGGGAGGTGTTTTGGGCAGAAATATACGATAATTAGGCAGCGGCACCAGTTTTGACGCGGCTTTTTCCGAAAAAATGACGCATCAGCAAAAGCACCAATCCCAGGCCAGCCAGCCCGACCACCACTTTCACCCAAATCTCAGGTTTAAAAGCAGAGGCCATTTTGTAGAACAAACCAAAAGCAGCAATGGCCGAACCGAGGAAATAGACCAGGAGTTCTCGTTTGGTGGTGTTTTCTTTGCGTTGGTGTAAGAAAAAACAAGCGACACCAATGCTCATGGCAAAGTTGACCGGACTCCAAAAGGGCAGCAAGCGCCACGCCAGTAAAGCGATCAAACCGAATCCACCCAGCCACAGATAGGACAAAGAAATGGCTTGCCGGTCCCTTCTTTGTGTATCTTCAGTACTCTTTCGTGTGCCATCGGCAATGCGAACCCTGGTCAATCCTGGTGTGTCCAATCCATTGGATTGAAATTCTTCACTCTTCCCACTCAGTCTTGCTTCCAGCCAGGCTTCCCGTTCGCGGGCGAGGCTGGAAAATTTACCTTGTGGGAAGCGATTGAGAAACTCACGGTAGGCAAAAAGTGAGTCTTCTTTGTCTGCGTGTTGCCAGGCTTGTAGTTCAGCGTCCATATGTTCGTATTGGCGAGCAAGTCTTTTTTCCAATTGGTGAATCCGCTCCCGGACTTCATCCTGGTGAGCAGAGCGGGGATATGCGCGCAAAAAAGCATTATAACCTTCCAGACTGTCCGCTTGGATGGCTTCCTCTAATTCTCTTTCTTCCTGCGGATCATCGGTTGCTTCCTGTGCTTGCCGAATCAGTTCGGTGATGCGTTCCAGTGCGTATGGAAGGTAGGGGCCATTGGGGTAGGCCTTTTTGTATTGGAGATAGCCCTGTACACTGTCCTGACTTTGCGCTGCTTTCCAGGCCAAATCATGCTCCAGACGCAGGATATTGGCCGCTGCTTCCGCTGCATGTTGCCCTTTAGGATGGCTGCGGAGATATTCCCGGTAGGTAAAAACCGTATTTCTTTTGCTGGCAATGTCCCAATCTCGCCCTTCTTTTAGTTCCAGTCGTCTTTGATTGGCGGCATTCCGATGGGGACCATCCGGATAATGGAGCAGATACAGGCGGTAAGCCTGGCTGCTGTCTTTTGCAATTGTCTCAGCCCAGTCCTGGGCCTCATTCTCTCCAAAGGGCATATCAAGGATTAATGCTATAGCAAAATAGAAATTTTTTGTTTGGGGAAGGAATCTGAAGATGCTTTTGTACTTTTTACTGGTTTTCTCTTTTACCCAATGTCAGTATGCTTCCAGACTTTCAGCAGCTTTTTCTCCCACAATTAGATTGGACCCGACTTTCTGCCGATGATGCGTATGGTCTGAATCACAGCACGACCCAGATGCACTGGGCCGCGCAATTTTTGTCCATGGCTGGTAAATGTTTTTTGCCACATCAGGCCGACGACAGCCATACCAATATGGCCTGGTCGGTGGAGGACCAGCGTTTTTTGACCCATCCGATCCAATCGACCCAACTCGTCCTGCATCCACAAAGTTTTTCTCTCGGTATACTTGGCCCGAATGGAAATCTGCGCAACCAGCAACCTCTGGCCGGTCTCACACTCGAGCAAGGAGTAGAATGGGTGAAAAGCAATCTGCATCATCAGGGCCTTGACACGGCGGACTATCGGATTGATTTGCATTATAATCTACCGGATCATCCGCTTTTGCATGGTGATCATTTTGCGAAAATTAGCTATGAAGATGGAGGGGTGTTTGCCAAAGTGCGCAGCCTTGGTCATTTGGTGATGCAAGCCTATGCCGATCTCTTTTCCCATGCTACCCCTGTGCGGACCTGGCCCCATCATTTTGACATCGGTACCTATATTCCCCTTGGATTTGATGCCGAAGGGGAAACCAATTTATCGATTACCCTCGGCTTAGCCATTGCCGATCCCTATTCGGATGCGTACTACTTTTACGTTAATCACTGGGCCCGTGACCAGGAAATTCAATATGGGCAACTGCCATCACTGGCGGAAGGTGGACATTGGAATCAACAGGATTTTGTTGGCGCGATTCTACCGCTTTCTTTTGCCTTAAAACCTGGAGATAAAGTCAGTCAAATCCAGCGAATCCAATCCTTCATGAACAGCGCGATTGAAGCATCTATCGGTTTTTTGTCTTCAGTGCATCGGTAAATTCATCCTTTGCGCCATTTCTTTTCTGTAGTTTCGCAGGGTGAAAAACTGGCTGACAGATCGCAATCTATTCTGGGGAACCCTGGTGTTTCTGCATCTGTGTGCCTGGGGGTATCAGATCAATCAGCAAAATTGGTATCTGGCTGATTCGGTTGAGTATTGGCAGCAGGGTGAAAATCTGTGGGAACACGGCGCAATGTATTGCGGCGAATACCGGAAACCCTTACGTGAAGATTTCTACACCAAACGTCCCCCCGTTTATCCGATCATCCTGGCGGGTTTCCAGCTGTTACCCCATGCCGAGATCTGGCTAAGCCTCGTCCAAAATCTCCTCAGCCTCTTCAATATCTGGTTGATGCTGTCCCTGATGGATCGAGTAAGGGTGAGACCAAGGCGCCTGATCTGGCTATTGCCCTTTCTGATTCTCTATCCCGCCCAGTTCATCTATGCCAATCTGGTGATGACGGAAATCCTGTTTCAGACGGTGTTGTTGTTGTTGACAATACAAATGCTCAACCTTTTTAGGACGAGTTTGGTAAATGAGGCGATGGCTGGGCGGAATCCCGAGAAGTCGGGAGGGGGAGGCGATGGAAAGGAGGCGGTGCAGCATTTTTCCGCCTTGATTTTTGGTTCTTTTCATCTAAGGAAAAGAACAATTCTTGGGTGGGAAAAACCGGAAAAATATTTGCTACAAAGCGGGATAATTATCATTCTGGGCATGTTGACCAAGCCAATTCTCTACCTGGCCAGTCTGCCATTTCTGGGATGGGCGATTTGGCTGGGCTGGCGAAGAAAAAAGCTGATGCAAGCGATTCTGATCGGCTTGATTCCGCTGTTGACGGTTTTTGCCTACAACAGTTGGAACCAAAGCCGGACTGGCTATTTCCACTTTTCCTCCATTCAAAACCTGTCTTTACTCCAATACAGCACCCAAAATCTGCTCATCCATCAGTTGGGCTACGAAGAAGGTGTGGCCGCGGCCGATACGATTTTATATCGCTCCCTGCGACAAGCGAGCTATGCCGAAGGCCAGCAGCTGCTCCAACGCGAATGCTTCGCCGTCATATTCGATCAACCAGCGGCCTATACAGGCTTCCACCTCAAAGGCATGCTCAATTTCTTCCTTGACCCGGGCCGTTTTGATATAGCACATTTCTTTGGCTGGCAGGGCGAGGGTGGTCTTCTCTCTGCCTTTTCCAATGGCGGCTATCGGGGCGTGCTGGACTATCTGGGGCAACAACCGCTTCTGATGGTCGGATTGCTGTTGGGGGTTTTGCTGATGAATGGGATCAAAAGCCTGTGTCTGCTTTTTTTTGCTTTTCAGAAGCGAATACCTCTCAGCCATCGGTTGATTGTCCTGGCCGTGATTGGTTACATTGCCTTTTTGACGGCCTCTTCAGGGGCTTCGCGCTTTGCGCTGCCGGTCTTTCCATTGCTGATGGTGGGGGTGGCGGGATTATTCAAATTCGGTATTCCATTTTACCCCACCACCAAACGCCAGTAAAAGCCCGGCTTGCTCAGTTCCTTCCGCATGTCCAGGTCATCAAACATCATGGTGAACATCTTCTGCACCGATGGATTGGAGTTGGCTTTGCGGACCACGAAGTTGAAGAGCCAGGGATAGTTGACGAGCTTTTGGAGTTGGTAGCTGAGGCGCAGTTCGCGCCAGATTTTTTTGTAGACGGCCTGATCGTATTGCTGGAGGAAAGCAGCGGAATAATCATTCACTTCCCGACACTTCAAGAGGGTCTGCGCCGCGATGCGCCCGCTGAGCATGGCATTGCCGATGCCTTCACCGGAGAAGGGGTCAATGAGAGAAGCCGCATCGCCCGCCAGCATGAAGCGGTCGCCGGAAATCCGGCGCTTTTTAGAGCCCAGCGGCAGGCCGAAGCCGCGTACTTCGTCTACCAATTTCGCATTGGCGAAGCGTTTGGAAATGACTGGATTCTCCTCAATGATCTGCCGCAGCTTTTCTTTGAGATTGATCTTTAGCTTACTGACATCAGCGGAAAGCATGCCCAGGCCGACATTGGCCCAACCATTGGGCAGCGGGAAGATCCAGAAGTAGCCCGGCAGCAATTCGGGGATGTAGTGGAGTTCGATGAAATTCTCCTGCTGAAAGCCCGTTACGCCTTCATAATAGGCACGCAGACCAGCGCTGTAGTGCATTTTGTCTACCTTGATGTCAGACAAGCTCTTGGTGATGACCGAGTGTGCGCCGTCGGCGCCCAATACCAAAGGTGCATGCAGCGCCTCCGTCCCATCGCTGACGATCACGCCATTGGCATGGGTTTCCACTGATTGAACCGCGAAGCCTTCGCGGATGTCGATATGGGGCTGATTGCGAATCTGCTTGAGCAGAAAATCATCGAAGTCCAGCCGCTTGCTGATGTAGCCGGGGGCATTGATTTGCTGCTGTTTGGATGATTTGAAGGGAATGTCCAGACACTGGCCATTGGGCGCGAAAAAACGGATGCCCCAGGAACCCAGTTTGGGCGGTAAGTTGTGGAGAGCCGCTTCTGCCTGTGGCGCGGCATATTTGAGGACAGATACGACTTTGCCGCTGAGGGCATCACCGCAGATTTTATCCCGTGGGAAGCTGGCTTTGTCGACAATGGCGATCCGTAAATCGGTGTTCTCTATCAGGGTCAGGGCGCAGGTTGCACCAGCCGGACCAGCCCCGACGATGATCAGATCATATTCGTTTTTCATGCTGGCCGAAGATACGGTTTTCAGGGGAGAGGTGGCAGGTGGGAAGGGAGAGTTTTGTGTCAGGAATACATTGCCACTCAATCCGGCCGGCCTCAATCTCGCTTCAACACCCAAGCGTCGATTCCATAACGGACTTTCAGCGCATCGACCTGCTGACTGGCCGCCAGTTTGCTGCCGTGGGCGCTGCAAATTACACGGAAGATACCGCGACGGGTGGTTTGGATATTGGGCTTAAAGCCTTCGCGAATCAGGCGTTGGTATTGGACCTCCGCGTTTTCGCGGGTGGTGTAGCTGCCAGCGACCACGAAAAAGTCTTTTCTGGTACTTTTGACTGACTGGGTACTTTGCGGCTTGGGTCGTTCGTAGACAGTACCCGCTTCACGTGGACGGGTAGGCACTTCCCGGGTCTTCTGGTTTTTCAACTCTCTGTCCCGGTAGATGTAGTAATAGGGATTTTCTTTTTCCTGCCGCATTGGCGGGACGTAGGTTGGTGATTTAC
>JBCBZF010000090.1:0-10742 GCA_039815525.1 Bacteroidota bacterium
ATTATTGGATGAGAATTTAAAAAACCAGAAAGCTCCTGCCCTTCTTGATTCAGGGGTTTTTTCATAGGAAGATTGCCTTATTTTTACAAATCCCCTGGTTTATCCTCGTCCAAAAAAGTATTCTTTAAGTATGTTTTTTGAATATTAAAAAAGAAGTTTGGTTGTAACTTCTTTTGGTTGTTCGGGTGGTACCGAACGAGAAATCCGGGTGGTTCCGGACGAGAAAACCAGAAGGCTTTACCTACGTTAGTGGCAGCGTCAGCATTGACGACAGTGGTTTCGATGGCACAGTAGGAGGCTCCCCAGGCGTGGGGAGTACCGGTGATGGAAGCGCCGGCAATCCGCAGATTGTCACCTTCACCGTTGGCAACGTAAGCGTTGCCAACGACAACGACAATACCGATGATGATTTCATCCTGGAATTAAAAGCCGTTGTCCTTGATGATCCGGTCAATGCCGCTACTGGCTCTTTGCAGTTAAAAGTCAATGAGGCGGAGTTGACCTATACGGACATGACAGGAGATCCTATCAATGACGCTGATGCAGTCAGCTTTGCAGAGCCAGACCTCTCACTGAGTATGGTTATTTCTCCGGATACAGACCTGGATGGCGAAGACCTCATTACGGTTACCCTGACATTGGACAACAATGGCACTGGGCCGGCCTATGACCTCACGGTTACAGACAACCTGGATTTACTCAGTGATTTTCTGGATCTCGGAACCGTAAGCAATACCACGGCCAGCATGGGCTCATGGGTATTTAGTCAACTGGGATCGGTTGTATCCTTTGATCTGGGGGGCACCAACAGTCTGGCTGCAGGCGGACAACAGGTATTTACCTTCACCGTCGAATTGGATGACAATGTATTGCCCAACACAACTTACAACAACCAGGCGTCAGTCAGTGGGGACAGCAATCCCGGCTCGCCTCCTGAGCAGCGCAGTGATTCCGACACCGCATCCGATGCCGTTACCACCGACGACCCCAGCATTGCGAAAAGCATTTCTGCTGTCAGTCCGGATGGTACAGGTACAGGCGGAACCAGTGTTACAGCGGGCGATACTGTTACGTATCAGATCACGGTTACGCTAACCGAAGGGACCACCAATAATCTGATCATCACCGATAGTCTGCCGGAAGGCTTTGGCTATGCCGGTAGTGCCACCATCGATGCCAGCGGATTCAATGGTACGGTTACGGCTACCCCCACCATTGGAACCAGCAGCAGCGTTGCCAATGGTGAAGTGGTGAGCCTTGACTTTGGAACCGTCACCACCGCTGGCGACAACAACACCTCCAATGATGCCTTTGTGATCAATTTATTGGCCCTGGTCTATGATGACAATGCCAATGATGGAGAAAACTCAGTCCAGACAAAAACCAACAATGTCTACCTCAATACCTCCACCAATGGTGGTACTGGTATCTCCGATTCTCACACCAATAATTTTGCGGAGCCAAGAGTGACCATCAACAAAGTGGTCTCATCCAATACAGTAGATGCCGGCGACGTGATCACGGTAGAGCTGCGGGTACGCAACCAGGGAACAGCGATGGCCCATGATGTCGTGGCCTTTGATACCCTTGATGCAGATTTGTTTGATCTCAGCACCGTCATGCTGGTAGATGCAGATGGTTTTAATTTTAGCTATGTCAGTCCGGAAGTACGCTTCACCAAAGATACCCTCACCGTTGCAGAAGGCAGACGGGATCTGACCTTTACGGTTGAGGTCAAATCAGGCGTCATCTCCGGGACCAGTTTCACCAATGTTGGTCAGGTGATCGCAGAAACCCAGACCGGTGATATTCCAGAAGAAAGGAGTACTGAAAGACAAAATACCGAAACCATTAATACCACTGGTATTCCGGCATTAACCAAAAGCATCATCTCCTCTACGGATGTCAATACCAGCGGGACCGATGTGGGCATCGGGGAAATTCTGACCTATCAGATCGCCGTTACTTTTCCTGAAGGGACAACCCAGGAGAATCTCAGTGATCCCATGATCACCGATACCTTACCAATTGGTTTCCAATTCATTGATGCCGCCTTTACCGGATCCAGTCATTCGGCCCTGATCAGTTCCGTATCCGATAATGTCAATGGAATTACGACTGCTAATCTGGGTAATATCGGCACGACACCTGTTACCTTTAATAACAGTTTTCTCGGCGTATCCGGCACGCCTGCAACGGGCCAGGTCCTGTCATTCGATGTCGGCGACATCACCAACAATGACAACCTCGTGGTCAGTGATGCCAATGATGAACAATTGATCATTACCTATGAAGTGCTCGTCCTCAATACCACCGACAACAATGCAGGGAATGACAAGACGAATACGGTCGGCCTGCAATACCAGGATGGAGACGGAAATCCGCTCGAAGATGATGCATCGGTAACGACCACGGTTAAGGAACCTGATTTGGGAATGCTCATCTCAGCGGCACCCAGCGGGGGAACCGCCAGTGGGATGAATACCGTCACCTTCACCACTCAATTTTTCAACAGCAATACCACTGATGCTTCGACTGCCTATAATCTTAGCTTCAGTGATGACCTACCGGATGGGTATTTTGGCAACTCAGCCAACCCCAGTGAACAACCTGTCGTGGTCAGTGCGACCTATTCAGCTGATGGTTCTGATATCTCGGCTTGTTTCGAGTGGGGTGGTGATGGCAATGAATTGATTTTCGATGCCACCAATGGCGGCTGTACCCTTGATTCCCTCGATCCAGGTGATACCATCTCGATCGTCTACACCGCTGTCATTGACAGTCTGACCGAATTCAACGAGACGCTGACCAATAATCCGACGGGTGAAGGCACCTCTTTGGATGGCAGTACTGGCAATGCTTCTTCGGGTGGTAATTCTGCCAAAACTGCTGATGGAGATGAGGGCGAAAGGACAGGCTCAGCCGCGAACAATACCTCCGGTCAGGCAGTCAACGATCTGAATACTACCGCGTCTGATCAGGTAACGTTGGCGGAGCCAAGCCTGACCAAAACCGGCGACACCAATCTAGCCATTGGCGATTCAACATTGATGACGATCTCCATTGACCTGCCTGGTGGCACGGCACAAAATGTGAGTATTTCTGATAATCTTCCGGCTGGTCTCCGCTATACCGCTGATGCAGTAACGATTACTTTACCAGCCGGCGTCTTTGCGGATACCCCCAATCCAACCACGGCCGCGGATGATGACCCCGTCGTCTGGAATTTCGGGACCATTACCAATACCAACAGCAGCAATCAGAGTCTCACCATTCAATACGAGGTTGAGGTGCGCAATCAAAGTGGCAATCAGGCCAGTACGGCCCTAAACAACACGGCGACACTCAGTTTCACAGGTTCATCTGGTGGCGGCAATCTGGATGATCAGGCGACCGTAACCGTGATTGAGCCCAATTTGACCATCGAAATGGAAGATGGTGGTGGCACCTATGGTGCAGGCAGCACCATTCCTTACACCATTCGGATCATCAACGCACCCGGCGGTGCAACGGCCTATGGGGTTGACTTTGCCTCTATCCTGCCCCCTGAACTGCTGGGCGGAAGTGCCGATTTTTATGACAATATCGTCATCACCAATACGAACGGAAGTGTTGTCCTGACGGGAACGGGAACGGCAGTGAGTGGGACAGATGTCTCACTCGGTACCGCCACCAATGCTGGAGACCAACTCAGTCTGGCAGCCTTTGACATTCCGGCAGGCGATTCTCTCATCATCACCTTTACCTCAGATGTCATCAACAATGCGGTAGCCGGTGGAGATTTTGACATCACTGCCGCTGCAGACTATAACAGTCTGGCCGATGACGACAGCCGCGGACGCGACAACAGCACTGATCCAGGCAATGTGGACGATGACAATGATGCAGACCTCAACAATTATGAGGAAAGTGGCAGTGTCAACACCAGTCTTTCTGCAACCATGGTGATTGTCAAAGCCTTGAATGCCGTCCACTCAAATAACGACTTTACCATTGGAGATTCAGTGGTATATGACCTCAAAGTGGTGATTCCTGAAGGGGTCGTCAACAATGTGGTGGTGGTTGATTCCCTCGTTGCTGGACAAGGCTTCATCCGGGCGGTACGATCTGCCCCCCGGCAACTTTGCTTTCAGTGCTGGGATGAGTGATGACGGCGTAGTCGGAAATGCTGGTAAAATCACTTTTAATCTGGCCAATGTCACCAATACTGCTGACGGAGACATCACCAATGATACCGTTACCATTCAGTTGACAACGCAAATTCTGGATGACGCTGTCGAAATGAATGCAGGAGACAGCAAGAGCAATACCGCCCGGGTTACCTCCAGCATCAATGCGACACCGGTCAATTCCAATACCATCAGCATTGACATCATTGAGCCCAATCTGGTGGTCAGCATTACCCCTTCAAACGCAATGCCTTCTCTGGGAGAGGAGGTTACATTTACCGTACAGGTTCAAAACAGCGGTGGCGCAGACGCTTTTGATGTGGACATGGCGACTTTATTGGGTGATCTGTATCTCACCTACAGCGGTGGATTCAATGCCAACGGCAGTGGTTTCAGCATCGATGATGCCGATCCGGACAGTCTGGCTTTTGGTGCGACCTCAGTTCCAGCGGGCAATACCGTTTCTTTTACCTTCAATGCGACGGTAGATGATGATGCCACACTGGATTCTCTGATGAATGTCATCATTGGTTTGACCGATGCGTATTCTTCTCAACCCAATACACCGAGCAATCCTTTCGTAGAACGGGATTATGATGTCAATACCAGTGGAAGTGTAACTCCAAGCCTGCATGTGATTGAAGCAGTCAAAACCGTCAGCTTTACCGATGGCAATGCCAATGACCAATTAGATCCCGGAGAGACGGTTTCCTATACCATTGTCCTCTCCAATAATACCGGTGCAACCGCCAACAATGTGGTATTCACCGATATGATACCAGACCAAACCACCTATGTCGGGGCCAGTCTGACCACATCTGCCGGAACCATTGACGAAAGCAATGCGCCTCTTCTGTCTGTCGATGTGGGTACGATGTCTGCCGCAGCGACAGTGACCATCAATTTTGACGTAACAGTCGACGGAGGTACGGCCAATGGAACGCTTTTGTCCAATCAGGGATTTGTAGATTCGGATGAAACAGAGCCAGAACCAACCGATTGGGATGGCGTGGACGACAATGGTGATCAGCCAACTGATATCATGGTCGGCCCAAGGCCGGAAGTCGAGTATGCCTTGTATGCCCCCAAATTGGTGCAGTGGCTGACTGACACTGACGGCAGTGGCGACATCACCGCCGGCGACATTATGCGCTACACCTTTATCCTGGAGAATCGCGGGGATGCACAATTGACGGGCGTAACATTGACAGATATCATCCCGTCTGGCCTGAGCTTTTCCGCAGCAGGTACACCTACGGAAGGCAGCCTCAATACTGGCTCGTTCCCAAATATCAGCTGGACCGGGATCACACTGGATGTAGGCGAAAATGCTTCTGTCACCCTGGATGTGAGCATTGATGCATTTGCACCAGCTACAGCCAGCTTTAGCAATCAAGGCACGGCTGACGCGAATGAAACCAATGCAAGCGAAACCGATGGCAACAATGAGCCGACCGACGGCAATCAACCCACCATATTTGAAGCCGTCAATGGTGGATCAGGTACGGCAGGATTGGATGTGGAAAAACGCTGGTCGATCAGCAATGATGTGGATGGAGACGGGCTGGTTGATCCAGGTGATCGCTATACCTATACCATCAGCATCCGCAACAGCGGCAACGCGCCTGCCTCTGATGTTCAATTTGCTGATGCCGCACCGGCTAACACCTCTCTGGCAGGAGACTCGGTGAGCACCAGCCAGGGCATCATTGTCTCCGAGACGGATGCGAATGTAGCAGTCAACATTGGCACCCTCAACCCAGGCGACATCGCGCTGGTGCAAATGGAAGTCAGTGTTGACGGCGGAACCGCAGACGGGACCTTGATCCCCAACCAGGCGACTGCCAGTTCACCAGAGGTGAATTCTGGCACCCCGGTTTCATCTGATGACAATGGCGATGACAATGATGGCCTCAATCCCACCATTACCCCAGTTCATACCGGCACGGGTACCCTCGATGCAGCTGACCTCAGCAAAAGCATCAGCAGCACCAGTGAAAGCCAATCCAGCGGGACGAATGTCTTCATTGGAGAAGTATTGACCTACCAGATCGAGATTGTGGTGCCCAGAGGGAACCTTTCTGAAGCCGCTTTGATCGATACCATGCCAGGCGGTCTGCGTTATGTAGCGGGCAGTGCCCAATTGAGTCGCAGCTTCCAGACAGGCCTGACCGCATCCAATGATCCAGGCGGCATCAATGCTGCCGCATCTGGTAGCGGTGTCAGTTTGAGTGATGGCAGTGACATTAGCATCGCCAGCAACCGGATCATCCGGGTATTCCTGGGATCAGTCATTAACTCAGACACAGAAACCGGGCCAGTGGTCGATGAGACCTATACCCTCAGTTTTCAGGCGGTGGTTTCAAACGAAAGTGGGATTGGCAATGACGCCGGCGCCAGCCTGAACAATGATGGAACATTTGAATATGTGGACGGCATCAACCAGCCGCAGACGCTGAGCACCGCTTCCGATCCAAGTGTGACCATCAACGAACCCAATCTGACTGTGAGCAAATCGGCCAGTAGCAGTTATATTTTGACGGCTGGTGGAATGATTTAATATACCGTCGTGGCCAGCAACCCATCCGGGGCCAATGTTTCCACTGCTTATGATGTGGTTGTAACCGACTCCCTCCCCTTTGACGCGGATGAATGGGAAGTTCTGACCATCGAAAGCACCACTGGCAGTGGCAATGCGGGTGCCATCACCAACAATTCGGTTACCGCCAGTGGCCGGATCAATGTCAGCATTGATTCCATTCCGGCCGGAGAGACCCTGACCATTGTGTACCGGGCCAGTGCCGACGGTGATCCGGAACTAACCCTGGAAACTGATTCGATGAACAATACTGCCTATGCGACTGCGACCTCTTTACCAGGCAGCAGAGGAACCGGCGATGCCACCCCTGGAAATCCGGGAGACATCGACGGTGAGCGAATCAGTACCGGAAGCTTTTCGGATACGGATTATGCGCAAAATGACGAGAACAGTCTGACAGTTTCTGATCTGGATCTGATCAAAAGCGTATTGAATCCTCAAACGCACTACACCATCGGCGATACAGTAGAATTCCAATTGGAAGTCGCAGTTCCAGATGGTGTCAGCATCAGCAATGGCGTGATTGAAGATGCCTTGCCGGATGGGATGACGTACATCACCAATTCTTTGGCCAATGCCAGCGGCAATGATTATCCGGCAGCAATTGTCAGTGCGCCCGCCAGCGACTTTACCGCTGTGTCAACCGCTCCGGACACGCTGCAAATCTCCCTGGGAGCCATCAGCAATGCCACTGGTTCTGCGGATACCATTGTGCTTACCTATTGGGCCTGGGTTGCCAATGTGCTCACCAATCAGTATGATGCTGGATCCAATGACGGGACCGATCTGGAAAACCAGGCGGAGCTATCGTTCGACAATCCGATTCACCCTGATGCACCTTTTGCCGATGCCATACAGGATAGTGCGGAAGTAGAAGTCGGCGAACCACATATTGCGATTACCAATACCATCACCGGTGGTGATCCGACCCGAAATGGCACCATGAATTTCCAGGTCGTCATTACCAATGATGGGACCAATACCGCTTACGATGTCAATCTGGAAGATCCCATTACCCAGTATCTGGACAATATTTCCAGCCTGATGGTAAGCGGAACCGCTGGGGGAGCAAGCTCTCCTTCGCTGACCAACAATGGCGACAATTGGACCTCAGGTAATTTTGATATTCCACCAGGAGGTAGTGTTACCATTACGTTCTCTGCTCGCATTGAATCTGATGCTCCTTTTGGTACGCTGAGCCCAAACAATGTGGTTGCTCGTTTCAGTGGGCAGCCTGGAAACAGTGCTCCAGTTGAACGGGACTCCACCAGCGGCGGCAATCAGGATGATCTGATCAACCTCAATAACTATGTGGAGTCTGAAAATCCAAGTGCACCTTTGGTGGTCTTCCCCATCGAATTGCTCAACTTTGATGCAGTCTGGACCGATCCAAGCAAGGTGAGTGCCGATGTGAGCTGGACCACATCTTCCGAGCTCAACAATGACTTCTTCCAACTGGAAAGAAGCTTTGACGGCACCGGTTGGACACCGATCACCAGGATACAGGGAGCTGGCACCACCAATATTGCCCAGTCATATGCATATAAAGACGGCAATGTCGGACTGAGTATGCCGGGAGACAGAGTATTGTACCGTCTCAAACAAGTGGATTTTGATGGTAAATTCTCTTACTCGGATCAGGTTGAGTTGATTCGCGGAGACATTAGCAAGGCGATAACGGTTTATCCAAATCCGTTTGAAGATGAAATTCGTATCCGCCTCGCAACGGAAGCCAATGTACGTGAGCTCAAAATGATCGACGCCAGAGGAAGGGAAATCCACCAACAGCTTTCTCCGGAGAAAATCAATGATGAGATTGTCGTCAAAGGTCTCCGGGATCTGGCTGAAGGAACCTACTACCTCATCGTGACTCTGGACAATGGCGAACAACAGTTGGTCAAACTGGCCCATTTGAAATAACCTGGGTACGATACGAAAACGCCCTCCTTTTCAAAAAGGGGGGCGTTTTTTTTGCTTAACAATTGGGCCAATCTAGCGATTGATCAGCATCTTCCGAATCTGAATCTGATCAGCGGTCTGGAAACGCAGATAGTATACACCGGAAGAAAGACGCAGCCCAGATTGGTTTGTACCATTCCAGTTGATCTGATGTTGTCCGGCGTTCATTTTCTGATCCAGCAGATTGGCGACTACCTGTCCCTGCTGATTGACAATCATCAGACTGACATGCGCTGCCTTTGGCATTTCCAACGGAATGGTCGTTTCTTCCAAGAAAGGATTGGGGAAGTTTTGTCCCAGGTGATACTGTGGCGCTTCGGCTGCCAAACGCGAAGGTGAAGCCACCGTGCTCACGTCAAAAATGGTGGTGGTACCACTTACCTCATTGGTTACGACCAGAAGATCATTGCCATTGGGGCTTTTATCAGAAGGAATAAACAGCAAACCTTCCGCACCCAAATCGCCAGCGGTTCCAGCTTCAGCATCCCCGTCGAAATCACGGTTGTTGACATAGGTCACAAAGCTGGGATTATATGGGTCGCTGATGTCATAGACCATGACCCCTCCGACACGTTCCAAACCGATAAATGCGTAGGTTACGCCATTGATTTCTCCCAAAACAATCCCTTCTGGCTCAGGGCCTTTATCGTCGGAACGGTTGTCGAAGCTGTCATTTTCATCATTGGTGGAGTTAAAGTCATCGGGTAACAAAGCAGAGGTGATTTGTTCGAAATCATCACCACTGTCATACACCAGTTGACCATTGCTGTTCCAAATGGAAAACGAGCGTGCACCATAAGAATACAATTCGTCATAATCGCCATCGCCATCTGTATCTCCCAGCGTGGTGGTAATTTTCAGGCGGCCCAGATTCTCTTCCTGCTGCAGGAAATCAGCATCTGGAAAAGCAACTGGATCCAGGGTCACGTCTTCAATCCGCTCTTCTTCGCTGAATCCATCATAATCGCGGGAGTCTCCTTCATTGGCAGAAAGGATAAAGTCTTGTCCCTGAAACCGATAATTTACAATCGCATCTGGAAGGTAGAGCCCTTTGGCAGGCCAGGTAGTGATGTTGATCGCATCGTCGCGGTTGCTGGCATCCATGCCATTTCCAGACATGCTATGATCTTTGTATCCCAGGGGATAGAGTCCCACCACTTTGTGATTGGACAGACGGACTTTGGCGATGGTATTGTTTTCCTGACAAACCACCCAGGCAAATTGATTGTCTGGCGTAATGGCAATGTACTCAGGCTCCATATCCTGGGACAAGCTTGCACCAGGGCCGAAAACGCGAACCCCTGCTGGTGCAGCAGCATTAAAAGCGGTAAAAGTCGCTGTCTTTACATCTTTTTGCTTGATCTTCGAGCTCTTTTTATTGGTTTTGATAACCGAAACGCTGCCTTCCGGATCCACGAGATAATCATCGTCTGGCTCGCCTTCATTGGCCACCACCAGAAATTTACCATTGCTGGTGAAGGTCAGCATATCCGGTAGTGGGCCGACCTGTACACTATTTTGGAAGACGCCATTTTCATCATAAAACAAAACGGTACCGGGATTTTGGTCATCATCTACCGCCACCGCAATTTTGTTAAAAAACACGGCAACGCTGTTAGGCGAACCATAAGCAGATACATCAATTGAGAAATCCAGAACGGGATTGGTCGGATCACTGATGTCGATCAGATCGACGCTTTGGTCCTCAGCATTGGTTACCCACAAGCGCTGGGTAGAGACATGATAGGCTGCAATTTCTGCCGCGCTTTCATCAAAAATGCCGGTTTCATAGGTACCAATCGGGGAAAGTTGGAGTTGCGCCTGGGCTTGTCCGAAGCAAGCGAGCAATCCAACTGCCATCAAGGCCCGGGAAAAGGACTGACGGAGACGAAGAATAAAAGTTGTCATGAGCTCTTACTGGTAATAATTTGACGTTTGTATAGCAATTCCAGCCGTCGGCGGTCAGTTTGGGCCAGCCGGTCGGGGATCGGCCCTGCCGATCGAGGGCGCGCAGC
>JBCBZF010000431.1:0-5835 GCA_039815525.1 Bacteroidota bacterium
ATAAACTGCCCCAGCGACCAACTCACAATCAGCGGAATGGTGAAGACGGTAATAAAGCTGGCGATGGCGGTCATCGTAATGGACAGAGCCGTATCACCTTTGGCGACGTGGGTAATCAAATTGGATGTTACCCCGCCCGGACAGGCGGCCAGCAACATCAGCCCGACCGCAAATGCCGGTCCCAGGCCCATCAGGACCACCAGCCCATAACCGATCAGTGGCAGTAAGATCAATTGGTTAAACAGGCCAATACCGACTGCTTTGGGATATTGGATCACCCGGCGAAAATCATCCACGACCAGGGATAGGCCCATCCCCAGCATGATGATGAATAAGGAAATCGGTAAAACAATGGTGGTCAGGGCAGAGGATTCCATAAAGTTTTGCTTCGAAAAAATGGATAAACTGAATGTACACAAAGATCCCTGACATTTCCTATCTTTCTTCCGGAGCTTGGTTTTCTTCCCCCATTCCAACGTTTTTTTATGAATCGATCCTCTTATCTGCTGGCATGTGCCTTTCTGTCCATCGGTCTTTTTGCCTGTCAGAATACTTCCGAATCATCAGACCCTCCCATCAACATGAACATTGATCTTCAGGGCCATCGTGGCTGCCGTGGTTTATTGCCCGAAAACACCATTCCTGCTTTTCTTCGTGCCATTGACATCGGGGTCAATACCCTGGAACTGGATGTGGTCATCAGTGCTGATCGTCAGGTCGTGGTTTCGCATGAGCCTTTTTTCAATCACGAAATCTCGCAAAAACCAGACGGAACAGCAGTGAGCGAGGAAGAAGAGAAAAGCCTGAATCTGTACCAAATGGATTATGCCACCATCCAAACCTTCGATGTGGGGATGCAGCCGCATCCACGATTTCCGGATCAGCAAAAAATTGCGGTGTCCAAGCCTTTATTGCGCGATGTGATTGCAGCGGCTGAAGCCCATGCCAAGGCCAAAGGGAAGGCACCATTACTTTACAATATCGAAACCAAGTCTTTGCCCGAAACCGACAATCAATACCATCCGGAGCCGGCTCGTTTTGTGGAATTGCTGCTGGCGGAGGTGCAAAAAGGCGGGATCCTCGAACGGACCACCATTCAGTCTTTTGATCCCCGGACCCTGCAAGTAATCCATCCAAACAATCCCGGTGTCAAGCTCGCGCTGTTAATTGAAAATACGGATTCTCCGGAAGATAATCTGAATCAATTGGGTTTTACGCCAGATATCTACAGCCCTTATTTTGTCCTGGTAAATGAAGCGCTGATGACGCTGGCAAATGAAAAAGGCATGCAGGTGATTCCCTGGACTCTCAACGAAACCGAAGACATGAAAAAAATGCTGAAGTTGGGTGTGCACGGAATCATATCTGACTATCCGGATCGGGTAGTGGCTTTGATGGACAAATAGCGACATGACAAATTTCAAGGATACATACGGCCCCTGGGCAATCGTAACTGGTGCTTCATCTGGCATCGGGGAATCATTCGCCCATGCCCTCGCGGCAAAAAAACTCAATCTGGTCCTGGCCGCTCGTCGCCTGGAACGGCTTGAAAAACTGGCTGAACAATTGCAGCAAACGCACGGAATTGAGGTGTTGCCCATTCGGGCGGACCTGACGGAAGCAGACTTTTTGGATAAGATGTTGGCGGACATTGGTGATCGCCCGGTTGGACTCCTGGTCAACAATGCCGGGATCGCCGTTGATCGCGCTTTCATCAAACAAGAAGTACATCGCCATCAGCAGATGTTGCGCCTCAACTGCGAAGCACCCATGCTGCTGGCCCATCATTACGGCCGGATCATGGCCGAAAAAGGAAAAGGTGGCATCATTTTTACAGGTTCCATGAGTGGCTATTTTCCTGCGCCTTATTTGGGCCATTATGCAGCCACCAAAGCCTACATTTTGTCTTTGGCAGAGAGCATGAATTATGAGATGGCCAAAAAAGGCGTGCAGGTGCAGGTGTTGGGGCCAGGCTTTACCAAAACGGAGATGAACGAAGCCTTCCATGACAAAATGGACATGATGACGCCGGAGGCAGTGGTGGAGCTTTCGCTGCGAAAATTACGCAGTGGGAAAGCAAGCATCATTCCTGGTTTCAAAAACATTGTGCAGGCCAGAATGTTACCACGTCTGTTTGGGCGGCAGTTTGTCTCAAGAATGGCAGCGCGCATGATGGGAAAATAGCTGCCCAAAGTGTAAATTCAGATCTTGTTAGCGCTTTTCCCCTTTAGCAGTCTATGGCGGATTCTACTTCAACAATATATGGCCGAATGGATTTTAGCTCCATGCAGGAGCTGTTGGAACGACTGAAGCTGATCGCCAGTTTTTTCCCGGAAGGAGCTGAATTCAGTGCCTATCTGACCAGTCAGCAGGGAGAAAGCTTTTATGGACTGGATTATGAGGAATTGGCGGAAAAGTATGAGCAGTTCCGTGGCGAGGTCAAATCCATCTCTACCTCCTGTTCCGGCCCGAATGGTCGCACCGTCAACCTGCGGTTCAGATTTGCCAAAGAATCAGAACAGGCAGAAGGACAATACGCCATTGCTGGTAGCAGCTCTTTCCAGAATCATCAGTTTGATCAGATGCTGCGCGGCGAATGGCAGCCTCTTACGGAGGAAGACCACGATCGCTACCGCATGATCAGTAAACTGCTGGGCCTGGTCAAAGAATACAAAGAAGTAGAAGAAGAAATCGCCAGGGAAGAAGCCCAGGCAAGGCGTAAAATTGGGCGGAATGGTCAGAACACACCGGCCAGACAGCCTTTTGTCAACAATCCGCTGACCACGATCAAAGAACGTTTTGAGTTTGATCCGGGCGTGCCGACGCATGTGCTGGTCCAGCTGCTGGAAGATCTTTCAACGGAATTTTTAGAAGATGCGCCCTTCAACATTCGTCTGATCACATCGGATGGAGAGCCATATTCGGACATCGGGACACGAGGTCTGGTACGCTTCTTTGAGCGCCGCCGGGGGCTGGTCCACAAAGTCATGATGGATGCCGCCACACCGCAGGGTGAGTTGGTGGACATGGTTCTGCTGTTTGGGCCGCAGGCACCCCGTCTCAATGCGGAAGTGGAAGTTACTTCAGGGCGGGCCAAAGACATCCAGCGGGTCATCCGCCAACAATTGCTGGCCGAAGTCAGGGATTTTCCCCAGCAGCCACCCCGGGCACAGACACAGGCGCAAGAGAGCAATCGTCCGCCCAGTGGCAAGCCGGCCATGATCCACGAAATGTTCCGTTTCGACGAAGAATATTTCTCCCTGGACAAGGTGCTCCGACTCCTGACGCATATTTCTTCCCGTTTTTTGCAAAAAGCGGCCCCATCGGTTTTCCTGTCTACTACTCAGGGTAAAACCTATCCGGCGCTGACCACCCGCCAGCTGAGAGCGGTCTTCAAACATCACCAGCGTGACGTCAGCTTCCTGCTTTTCGGCATGAACCAGGCGCGTACCGGACAGACCTTTAGTCTGATGTTTCAGTTTCAGGCCCCTGGCCATGAAGCTTACGGCAGCCTGAGCATGATGTGGGGTACCCACGACACCCATGCGCTCATCAAAGCCATGATTTGGGAAGAACTGCGGTTGCGTTCTTATCGCAGCAATGAAGGCCCGCAAATCAGTGTCAGCAAAGCGGCTCCGCCAGTCGAACTGGAAGGCGACCAAATGCTGGTAGATCCGGTGTTTCAGGGCAGAGGTTTTGAAATCGATCGCAAACAGATCATGATTGTCATGCCGCTGGAGGCCTACTGGTCCGATCCTCTCTGGGAGTTTTTGGACGAAAAGCTTCGGCAAACCAATCGTGGAGGTCTACGGGCCAAAGCCCTGTTCAGTGAAGATGTCCTGGAAGAAACCTGGGCCAGCATCAACGAAAGTCATACCATCATCGCGGATCTGACCTACAAACATCCCGATGTTTTTTATAAAATTGGCATTGCCCAGACCCTGGGCAAGTACATCATTCTCATCACCCAACATGCGCGGGACATTCCCCACGATTTCCGTCATTTCCCTCACATTGTGTATGACAACAATGCCGAAGGACTGCAAAAACTGGAAGTTGCCCTGATTCGGCTTTTGGCCGAAGCTTCCTGATCTTTTCCCTAATCCACTACATGAAATCTCTACACACCATTCAAGCTGATCTGTCGCAGAACACTGCTGATTTGTCCCAATTTCTTGAGAAAGTTGATGAAAAAGCGGCCAGCCAAAAACCCGCGCCCAAGGCATGGTCCGTCGTCGGCATCCTCGAACATTTGTTGATTGTTGAGCGTTCGCTTGCGCATTTGTTCCAAGGAAAAACTGATCCGGCCCAGCGCGATCCAGAACAACAGATCGCGGTCATCCAACAAGCTTTTTCCCGTCATGACCGTCAGTACGATGCTGCCAAGATGATTTTTCCCCAGGGAGAAGTACAAAGCGTTCGGGAAGGCATGGAACGGCTGATTGGGGTGCGCGCCAAATTGCAGGCGCTGCTGGCTGAAGACAATCTGCATGAGGTTTGTACCGACTTCCGCCACTTCGCCTTTGGCGAAATGACGCGGGTGGAATGGATCTATTTCTGCATCCTGCACACGGAGCGGCACATGGTCCAGATGGAAAAGGCGATTCAGGCGTATCAAAAGCGTGAAGAGGCCGATGCTCAGCAGGAAACCTGATCCATCAGGGGACCAACCATTGACCGAAGAAATCATTTCCCTGTACAAACTCAGCCCGCAGATGCCCTTTCGCATGTAGTTGCAACAGCTCAAAGCGAACCGGGACAATCTCTATGGCCTGGAAATGGCTGCTATCATCTTCGGGGAGCATCTGATGGCCTTCCGCCGGTGCGTCAATCGGATGTCCCGGCGGCAGCACCGTCAGATAGCTGGTTTTCGCACTGAAAGGAAGCTGTTTCCATAAATCGGCATCCACGTCCATCAATCGGGCTTCGCCCTGCATTTGGATTTGCGTTCGATGACGGGGATGGTACCAGTGCAGACTGACCCGGGCCTCTTGTTGTATATGTACGAATTTGGCTGATCGACGGTCTGTGAAGATCCGCACACTTGCAGTAGTTGCATCAAAATGCCGCATCACCAGGGTTCTGGCCGCAGGTCCTTGTTCCGAAACCGTACAGAGCGTTGGCAGCCGAAAGGGATGTTTCCGGTCCTGATTGGCACGACTGAGGCCCGCCCGGAGCTTTTGCCAGACATCTGAGAGGGAATCATGGGGTTCGATTGGGACCATGGTCGGGAGATAAAGATTTACTATGCTTGTACAACTGATCAGCAGGCAAAAGTTTTTGGGCGACTGCTTTGAACAACCCAGATATGCAACTAAAACCGTTTCCTGAACCTTCCGGAGTCTACGCAGGAAGGATTCAGGACCTCCGCCTGAGAGATTGGGTTCATTCCTCCGCACAAACTCAGACCGAAGACCAATCAAGTTCACTTCGCAGAACTGCAATCCCCCCAAACATTTTGACCAGACAGCGCAAATCACCAATTTGATCTGGATTGCAAATCCTCCGTCTCATGTCTATGTCCAAAACCGTCAGGACAAAGTCCCAACCCGTCACAATTCGCCCCTGGCAGGTGTCAGACCATAAACGCCTGGCGACATTGTTCAACAACCGCAAAATCTGGAACATGCTGCGTGATGTGGTGCCCCATCCCTATCAGGAAAAAGACGCCCTGCAATTCATCGACATGTGTAGCCGGACCCGCAAGCAGAACAATTTTGCCATCCTGCTGGCGGATGAGCTGGTGGGCGGAATTGGTTTGATTCCACAGGCAGATGTGCATCGCAAGTCGGCCGAAGTGGGCTACTGGATCGGAGAACCTTATTGGGGCAGAGG
>JBCBZF010000046.1:0-13421 GCA_039815525.1 Bacteroidota bacterium
GGAATCGTTTTCCAATGCCAAACCTATAACTATTTGAAAACAAGCTTCCTTAGCCAAACAATCATTGTTATAACAAAACCACTGGACTCGCCTGTTTTTTGGCATTTTGTAACAAAAAGTGGCAAAAGTATTCAAACAATTATATAATTTTTATAGCTTCGTTTGCCCCTACTCTCATCCACATGCCCCAAATCCCTCTCAGTTCTCAGCAGGTCGAATGGCTGCGCAAATCTCTGGAAGAAAAGCTGACCCCTGCCATGCAGCAACATGGGAAAATATTCCTGGTCAAAAAGAATTTCCCCAACTATGAACTGCCCGCCGAAATCATCAACCAACAAATTGCTGACACCCTAAACGAACAAGCACAAGAAGGGAATAAGCTTCCGAACGGAAAAGACCTGAGTTGCACAGCATATCTGTTGTACAAGATCTTTGTCCCCCAAGAAGATGGGAAACCTTTCCGTCTCCAATCGAATAAAGTTGCAGCTCTCATGCTCTACCTTACTGGTGAGGCATCCAATCAAGTACCCATTCAGGAAAGCTCAATAGAACCTGGGGCTTCGGGAGCAGACAATGAAGCCCCTACATCAGTAAAATCCATACCAGCTGGCAAAATTCAATTGTTGGAACAGATTTCGGAACAGGATATTTCGCGCAAAATCGTCCAGTCTCAGGAAGAAGTCTGGCTGATGGATACCTATATCGGCAATTGGGATCAATTAAAAGACGCTCTCAAACGGACGGTGGAAAACCATCAGACCAAAGTCAAAATCATCATTTCCAACCCTTTTGGGGAGTTTGTCAAACTTCGCTATGGTAGCCTGGGTTTACCACGCTCCATCATCAAAGCCAAAACCAAGCTATTTGAACTGGCTTATGACATCCGCCAATGGCAGCATGAAGATCAGGTTGAAGTACGCAGTGTGGAACACAATCTGGGTGTCACGCTTTACCGAATGGATGAGGAAGTCTTCACCGGATTGTTTTTGTTCAATAAAATATCCTCACAAAATGTCTCCATTGAAGGCAGTCGTGATCGGCTGTTTAAAAAAGCCATTCTCAGGCATTTTGAAGGTTTATGGGAAACCGGAGAAGCATTAAATCTCGGAGAGATTATTGATAACTATGACATTTACAACAATGCCACTGAAACATCTCTTCGCCCTTATATTGGTACCTGGCACCTGTACTGTACCCATCAGGATAAGCACCGCCCCAGTCATACGCTCAATAGTGCGTCTTTTAGCAATATTGGGAAAAACGTTTTGCATATCACGGAGGACAACTATTTGTTTCACTGCCAATTGCACTCAGAGTATTTAGATGAATACAAAGGCAAGGCCTATCTGGAGGACAATACATCTTTTTTTAGCTGTCGCCTTGAAAACCAGGAAAAAAACAGCACCATACAATTTATCTTTCACAAAGGCTCAGGGATCGGAGACCATCTGTTTGGTCTGTTTTATACCATGCATGCAGAAACGCCCATTCTGGCTTCAGGAGTTGCCATCCTCCAAAAAGCTTCTAATGATGCCTCTGCCAGCATCATAGAGACGAATCATCCAAATGGCCTGGAAGCGATTCCCCAGGCCTTTGTGCGTTATCTGACCCATACCCAGATTACCCGGCTCGATCCGCTCTATGATTTTCAAGGCTTACAGACGCATCCAACATTTTCGGTGAATTGCCCTTATAAAGGTTTGTATTACGTCTATGCCTACCATCGGCGGAATGCGGTTTTCATTACCCGCACAGTTCTGGAAATCACCCCTTTTTACACTGTCAGGCTCAAACGCCAACGAAATGCGAATCAATTATCTGAAGGACGCCTCGACATCGTCAACGACAATCAGGTGGTGATCAGCTTTCAAAACACCGGCACGGGTCAAATGGGCTTTTTCCATTTCACGGGTCGAAAAGGTCATCGTGGGAAAGAGGAAATCATCAGTGGCATCTTTTCTGGCCTGGCCAATGACGGATCAGGTTTCTGGCCGGTCAGCAATCGCTTCATTCTGGAGCCCATCAAAGATGAGAACCTAAGCTTCGATACCATCGAGCCAGATCGTCTCAGGATTCATTCGCCTGCATACAACCAACTGCCAGAATCCGTCCGCAAAGCACTTTCTGGTCGTGTCAACAATCTGATTGGTTTCATGCAAAATCGGTCCATCACCTCCTTCAAGCGGTTGGAAGACGAGGTGGAAAAGGAAATTAACATGAGCGAAGTTTTTTTCGATAGCGCTTGTCAAAAGGCACTCAATGACCGCCTGAACGAATGTGGTCGGATGATCCGCAGAGCGGTTGAGCATGGCTTGGACAGCATTGATCCTTTCTTTGAAAAATTAGGATTTTGGCAGGAGCAAGGCCTGATCATGGACTACTTCATTCCCAAACTGACCGAAACAAAGGATTGGAAAAAGGCAATGGAGTTGCTCAAAGGTGCGCAAAGTTCTCCTCCTATTTCTCAATCCGGTCCAACGCCCAAATCTGGCTGATGGTTGGCGCAAAAAAACCGACGATACCGCTGGTATAATTGAAGAAGAGGACGTCGACCCCATTAAATTCAAGTGCATGGACATTGGCATACACCCGGTCGTGAATTTCTACGGTTTCATAAAAATTAAATCGTGTGTATTGCTCTTTGGTTCGGTCAGAAATTTGGTCCTCATTGCCGCGGGTGTTGGCAAATAAATCGAGCGAACCCAGCTGGATGCCGAACTCTTCGTAGGAAACCTGAAGGGCATCAAACAAAATGGTATCTCCTGTCAGCGGGCGGTCATTCAGAACACCAAGTGAGAGGGCCAGACGAAAGCGGTTGTCTTCATCATCAAAGCGCAAATTGAGGATGCCACTACGATAAAACTCTACAGTCCGGTCTACCGCATCCTCATCACAGGTAACATTGACACCTAATTGATTTTCAAAAGGAATGATACCCGCCTCTGTGGTAAAGCGTGCCTCGACATCACGCTCATTCACAAATACCAGGCTTTCTGTTCCATCATAGGGGAACAGATCCCGGGTTTCTTCGGTCAGTTCCAACTCTCCCAGAGACGTACTTTCCGGGCACTTGGGCTGCAAACAACTGCTGAGCGACATCCCCAGCACCATCAATACAATGACAAATAATCTATTTTGACGCATAGCGGCATTTTTTTCTTACAACGAAAAGGATGACAAAAATGCGGCTTTATGTACAAAAAAATCAAGTCTAACGATTGATGGTTACGGTTTCGGAAATGACTTCTTCACTCCAGTTGCCTGCCCGATCCTTGATTTTCAGGGTAAAAAAAGCGGTTTCCTGATCCCCATTTCCCAATAAAAAGAGTGGGTTCAAGGGAATGACCAGGGTTCCGGAAATCGGTACCTCTTCCCCGATTGGCGCAATAGGCGGAACATGAAAACCATCTGGGGTGTCAAGCCGACTGTCCTGCACCAGCAAGGTTTGCTCATCTGGATCTTCGGTTCCCAGATCACCGTTGAAATCGGTATAGGAAATGGTGATGACCACCTCATTGTTAAATTCCTGTACCTCCGTGGGCGTGATACTCACAATTTCGATTTGTGGCTCAGGCACCCGTGGTTCGATCGATGGTTCCTCGGCACAGGAAATCAGCAAACTCAGGCTGAAGAGGAGGGAAAATAAGATTTGCGGTTGTTTCATTGCCTTAGTTGCCCATGACGATTGAAAAATACTCTTTCACATAGTTGGCGCTGCCATCGGCAGGGATTTCGGTGATTTCGTCGCCTGGTTCCTGCACATAAATCCGGAAGTACACCACATCGCCAGGATTGTAAGCATTCACGTTGATGGTCCAGCGATGATAGTATGGCACGGGATCGCCAAATAGACCGTTCCGGGTAATGGGATTATTTTGGATGGAGACATTGTTGTCGCCAGTACCGGCGAAGTCGTCGATCCCCGTCGAACGACGGGCTTTGTTGTGTTCCAATTGATTGGCGGCCGTCTGATCATCCTGGATGCTAAACCAGATATCGACATTGCCTGCAACAGCCGGAATCCGCACCGAGCCATTGCTGCCTTTGCGTGGATAAGCATTGTTGGTATTACCAGAAGGATAAATCACTACTCCTGCAGCAGAGGGCCGGAGACTTCCACTGGCAGGCGGATTTCCAAAGACATCCCTGGCGCCATTTTCAATCCAGGTTTTGATATTGTCCAGGTACTCATCCTTCTTATCCGGCCAATCTGAATCCGGATCAATTTCCAGCGGCATGATACCTGACTGTCCGTCGATGTCACGGTTCAACCTTTCCCATAATACGGAAGCATTAACATCCCCCGGCACCACCCGCAGGCTATAACTGCCATTGGGATCATTCTTGATGATTGGATGCATCACCAGCGTATTATAGGAGCTTTCCACCGAGCGGAAATCCGGCTCAAAATTGCCATCATGGCAACCTGAATTGGCACAAGTAGGCCGGAAGACAGTGGCATGTATGCCTTCAATGGTCGTGGGGTCCAAATCTTCGATTGGTGCAATCAAGGTATCCTTGGGCTCCGCTAATTCGAATGGATTCGGGGGTGGACCTTCCGGTTCACACGCACTCAATCCGAACAGAATCAGGACTGCCAGACTAGCGATAATATTGATGTTCTTTTGCATGTCTGGTCTTAGATTCTGTCAAACAAAGAGCGTGAGTTACTATTGACCAAACCGGCATTGCCAACCTGATCCCGGATCCCCATGATATGGGCGATGGTCAGCGCAGCATCAGCTGAGATTCCGACGGGATTGTTTTCGTTTCCGACCGCGAGATCCTGTGGTACATTCGGTCCGACCATCATTCCAAAAATCCGGCGTGAATGCGCATCATTATGGTCAAAGCCAAACCAGTTGTTTTCATCCCGAATCGGATTGGGATCCAGATTTCGTCCACATTCCGGCATGACCATCATAATGGTATCATTGGCCATTTCTGGAATTTCGCGTTGAATATAATCCCACAGGAAGCCGACGCCATGATCGGCACGGTGCAGCGCCCGCAGATAGCCAGTAAAACTGGCGTGGCAAGAGTCTACATTGTTGAAGTTGACCACCGTCAGATTGGGTTTGAAGCGCTTCATCACTTCACAGGCATAGCCTACCGTGAGCAGATCTCCCTGCAAGCCAATCTCAGGAGACTGAATCACCGAGTCGTTTTCGGTCTTGTCAAACATTTCAGTGATAAACTGCTTGATCTCCCATTTCTCTTCCGCTGTATTGCCAATACCGGCGATGGTTTGGGCGGCCCGTTGGAAGCTATTGTCCAGAAACAGCTTCATTTTATACATCGGGTCCAATTCAAATTCCGGATGGTAGTTTTTGGCATTGGACAAATGATCAAAGCCTTCCTGCCCAAAGGTCACACTGGGGGCAATGAAGTTGGCCGCATATTGTGGTCCGTAATCAGGATGGACGCTATGATTTAACAATGGAATCGATCCACCAATCCCATTGCCTACAAACCAGCATTTAGTAGCCGGGATGCCAGCATGGCGCCGCAGATATTCAAAAATCGTGGGATGCAGCGGCGACTGGCGTAATCCCTGCGCCAACAAAGTATTGCCCTGCAAAGCCACGTTTAGTCCACCAAAATGTCCCACCAGTGAAGCCTGCATCTCCCGAAATGTCGTCCCTTGTCGTTGCAGAGGCGTATTCAAAATCGCAGGTATCGGAATTTCACCCGGACGACTGCCGGACGTTCCGTAGACGATTTTATCATCTGGCGGCGTACCATCCAGCATATTGTACATGATGTTGCCGGCAATGGCTTCATTCTGGGTACCATCGAGATACTGCATGCCGATGGATTCCTGCATACGAACACCGCCCGCAAACATCACCAGGACCACATGATTCGCCATCCGGGAGGTCGTCTGGGCAAACAAGCGGCCGGACGGTAGGATGTAGGGCATGCCAATGGTCGCTGCCGTGGCCAGTCCCGCTTTTTTTAGAAAATTTCTTCTATGCATGAGTGATTGTGGTAAAGGTTGAGAGAAATGGCCTAGTAAAAGCGATACTCTTCCGACATGGCAAAAGAGTAATACACCAATTCAGCAGTGATGTCCGGGTTGGTCTCAATGAAGTTGCGGAGATACGCTTTTTCCGCTTCGGTGGGAATACGGACAAAAAATCGTTTGTAGGTGTCGATTAAAAATGTGTCGATGTCTTCACGCATTTCCTCATCAGTGGGAATGATGACATCAGAGCGATTCATGAAGTTGCTCACCAATAATTCGAAAGCGACTTCTTTGTCTCCGATGGATTCCATCACATTGCGCACCTCCACCAACTCAGAGGCAGAAATGGCTTTTTGAAACATATTGGCATGCAGGATCGAGATAAACTGATCCAGGCTCTTTTCTTTGGTTTTCTCGCCGGTAGCATCTGTGATGCCCAGTGGATTGACTTCATAGAAATAGGAGTCTTGGGGCTGGCATGCAGCCAACAGGGTCAAACAGCAGACCAGACTAAAGAATTTCAGCAAGCGCATGGTATTAAAAATTGGCGTACTCGTCAGTTTTGGCAATGTCCCGCTGCACCTTCAGGAAGTCGCGGGTTTGGTAAAAATCATCCATTGCAGCTACAACCTCTTCTGTGGTCGCATCCCGGGCCAGCAGGCTTTTGTAAGCCCATCGTATCATACCTTCATGGAATTCGCGAGAATTGACCAGTATGTCGACATATTCATCCTTGTTCTGAGCCGGGAGACCAAAAATTGCGGAAGATTGGCTGTGTTCGATGATCGGATAGGACGCATCAAATTCAGCCTGGGTGGGAAAACGGAAGAAGAGATTATCAAAACAGGAACGGATGAAGTTGATGGAGTTCATGTTGATCTGATCATACCACTGGTTATTGATCAGGCGCCCAACCATGGTATTGACATCCGTCTGTCCCAATCTCAGACGTTCCGGAGATTCTATGATATCCCGCAGACGATCACGTTTCGCCTTTTTGTCATTCATCGCGGCAAAATTGCCGGCAATGGAATCTTCTTTTATGGCATCATTTAGCTGCCCGATCAGGGTGAGGATCGGTACGTCTGACAGGCCTTCGACCAGGCGAACTTTGGACATCTCATAGATGCGGTAATGATACCGAACCGTGTAGGAAGCAGAATCACCAGGTTGGAAATCCTGTGAAGTCTGCAAGTCCTGGATCAATTGTTCTCTGACGGCTTCACTGAGTTCACCCGCCCGCAACTGTTGAACTGCGGCATCCATTTCTGCGTCAATGGGTTCGCGTCCCAGCAAGTCGATGAACATGCGGTTGACGTAGAATTCAACCTTGATGGTCGGAATCCCATTATAAGGGACCGGATCATTGTCCGGTACAATGATTTCCTGCCCACTTCTTTGGCAGGCCATGACTGCGCATAGGCTGAGCAGCAGCCAGAGCTTCTGATATATGGTCATTCTGTGGCGATTGAGCTTGTTTTATTGAGTTTTGATGACATTTTCTCCCAAAAATAACATCATACAAGCAGTGGAAAGCCTCGCCGTACCCAAACTTCTTCAAAGAGAAGACCGTTTCGCCTGATTTCCAATCACATTTTCAATTAATTCTTACGTGCGGAAGGTTTTTGCCACCAAAACATCAGGCTAGGCTTTTCTTTTCCAGTACCAAACGTGTGGCCACCAACCCTATGCTGACAAAACTGAAAAAATAAAGTGCATCCCGGCTGTCAATGACACCCCGACTGATGCTTTGGTAATGATCATTGATACCCAATTTGAGCAGAAACGCATTGATCCCGTCCAGCGCTTGTATCCCGGCCAGAAACTCAAATCCCTGATAAAAAACAAAACACAGGAACAAACCCAGAATGAAAGCAATGATTTGATTATCGGTGAGTGAGGAAGTGAAGATGCCAATTGCGGCGAAGATACTTCCCAGAAAAAACAGTCCAATGTAGGCACCAATGCTCGCCCCAACATCCAGATTCCCGACTGGATTTCCCAACATCCATACACTGATAAAGTATAGCAAGGTCGGCAGCAGGGAGAAAAACACCAGGAATACAGCGGCCAGATATTTCCCTACGATGATTTGCCATGTAGTAATCGGCTTGGTCACCAAAAACTCCATGGTCCTGCTTTTCATCTCTTCTGAAAAAGCCCGCATCGTGATGGCTGGTACCAAAAACAGGAAGAGGTAGGGCCCTGCTTCAAACAGCGTATCGAGACTGGCATACCCACTTTCGAGCAGGTTATTGGGGAAAACCCAGAAAAACAGCCCCACCCCGGTCAGAAAAACGGCGATCACAACATAGGCAATCAACGAGTTGAGGAAGCTATTGACCTCCTTCTGAAAAATGGTGAAGATATTGCTCATGCGGTCAGTTTTCTGAAAGCTTCTTCAAGGGTATAGGTTTCCTTGCTAAGCGCAAGAATGATATTCTCCTGAGCAACACAGGCTTCAAAAAGGGCCCGCCGCACATCCGTCTCAGGTTCTGAATAAATATTGAATTGCCGCTCGCCCAATTGTTCAACTTTGTGAACCCCCTCCAGCGCTTCAATTTTATCCATCGCAAAGCCCGGCTGCTCAAATTCAACGCTGACCCGGGTTTCGTCCTGAGCCAGATCCCGGATACCCGCGGTGGGTGCATCGGCAACGATTTTGCCCTGATTGATGATCACCACCCGATTGGCAATGGATTCGACTTCCGAAAGAATGTGAGAAGAAAAAATCACGGTCTTGTCCTTGCCAACCTCACGGATCAAATTGCGGATATCCACAATCTGATTGGGGTCCAATCCAGTCGTGGGCTCATCCAGGATGAGGAGTTGGGGATCATGCAGCAATGCCTGAGACAGTCCGGTGCGTTGTTTGTAGCCCTTGGAGAGCATCCCGATTTTTTTGTGCTGCTCCCGGCCCAGGCCGGTCATCTCAATCACCTCAGCAATCCGCTTTTTTCGTTTCGTTTTGTCCAAACGATACATCCGTCCCACAAACTCCAAAAATTCATGGACATACATGTCCAGATAAAGCGGATTGTGTTCCGGGAGATAGCCGACCCGACGCCGGATTTCCAGCGGGTGCTCGAAGATATTGAATTCATCCAGGCTGACCGTTCCTTCGTCAGGCTGCAAGAAACTGGTGATGATCTTCATGGTGGTGGTTTTACCCGCCCCATTGGGTCCTAAAAAGCCGAGAACCTCACCCCGACTGACCTCAAAGCTCAAATCGTCGATGGCGCGCTGCTCACCATATATTTTGGTCAGATTCTGAACGGAAATCATACACAAAATTGCTGAAGACCAAATTTGACACAAATCCCAATGGAAAACAACGCTGCAACTTCTGCCCACTGCCACAATGCAATTTTTCCTTACATTTGATTTGCCTTGATACGAACGAACCACTTTTTATGAAAACTCAAGCCTTCTGCTTTTGCCTTCTTACCTTCCTTTGCCTAAACGCCTGCAAAAATCTGGAACGTCCAGCGGACGAAGTCATTGCACACATTTTGTCGGAACCACCCAGTCTCCATCCCACCAATGAGCGTGCAGGATACAAAGATGAAATTCTTGGATACAGCCATCAGCGGCTCACGGTGATCGATCCCGATAAAGGAAGCATCGTCCCCGAATTGGCCGCGGAAGCCCCGGAAAAGTTTGAGGACGGCCTGCGCTATACCTATACGCTTCATCCCAAAGCAGCCTGGCCGGATGGACAAAAAATGACCATGGATGATGTGCTGTTTTCTTACAAAGTTGTGGCTTGTCCTTATGTGGATGCAGCTCATATGCGTGGCTACCTTAGTTCAGTCGAAGACCTGAAACTATACCCTGATGACCCTACCAAAATGGACATGGTCTTCAAAGAGTATAGTGTGACCAATATGAGTTTAGGGGGCCTGGCCATGATCCTTGACCCACGTAAATACGATCCGGAAGGGGTGTTATCATCCTTTAGTTTGACGGATCTATTGAGCATGGAGAATGATAGCACTGACCAGGAATCTGCCTTGAGCAAATGGGCAAAAAATTTCAATGATCCAAAGTACGGTCGCGAAATTGAGTTGTTGCAAGGTGGCAGTGGTCCCTACCAGGTGGCAGAATGGGAGGCAGAACAGCAAATTCGTTTGGTACGCAACACAAATTATTGGGGCAAGGGATTAGGTGGCCTGCTCAATGCGCAAAAACCCGCTTCGATTGTCTACAAATTTATCAAAGACGACAAAGCAGTTGAACTACAATTCAAATCTCAGCAGCTTGATGTCTCCACCTCTCTTTCCATCGGCACCTACCAAAGCCTGGACAGTAGTGATGTGGCATCCCAAAACTATATTCTGAAGGTCGCCCCACGGGAAAGCTTTGCCTTCCTGGCCATGAACAATCGTCCCGACGGCATCCGACGCAAAGCTTTTTTCTCTGACAAAAAGGTACGTCAGGCCATCGCCCACGTTGTCCCGATCGAAGAGATGATTGAGGAATATTTCAATAGCACGGTCATCCGAACCACCTCAGCGGTCCCAAATGGACATCCCGATCACAACCCCAATTTGACCCCCTTGGCGTATGATCCGGAAAAAGCGCGTCAATTGCTGGCCGAAGCAGGCTGGGCCGATAGCGATGGGGACCAGATTCTCGACAAGGTGATTGATGGTACGAAAATCGATTTTAAAGCCGATATGCTTTACCCGCCCAATGGAGAGTCTATCAAAAACCTGATTGCCCGGGTCAAAAAGGAATGCGAGATGATCGGCATCCAACTCAACCTGGTTCCAGAAGTGATGGGAGTCTACAGGCCGCAGGTTTGGGCACATGATTTTGATATGGCTCTTATGGCTTTGGGTTCTACTCCTTTGGTATACAATTTTGATCAGATTTTCCATTCATCCAATTGGGCAGAAGGAGACAACTTCATGGGCTTCAACAACGCAGAGGCAGACGCCCTCATTACCCAGGCCAATCTGGAAAGAGATCCAGACGCACGCCTGAAAATTGCCTACCGCATCCAGGAGATCATGTTGGATGAACAGCCTTGTGTCTTTCTCTTTAATCCCGCGCAAAAAATGGCCGTTCACAAGCGTTTCAAGGATGTAAAATTCTACGATAGTGATCCTTACATTGTCTTGAGCGAGTTGGGAGAGTAATAGAAAAAGTCTCTCAGTTAATCGCATCTGTCCCCCTAGTGGTCGCAGATGCGATTATTTTTTGCGGTCATCGGTTAACTGAGCGCTAAGGGCTGCTTCACATAAAGATTTGTATATTTACTTATCAAACCCTGACACCACAACTGCTCAGACACCATGTTCTCCAACCATCGAATCGCGCTTTTTAGCAGCCTTATCCTCTTTCTTTTGCCTTCCAGCTATGGCCAGGATGATCCACTACCAAGTCGCCGCTTAAACTACACATGGAATATCCCGGAACGCAAATGGGAATTGTCTTATCAGGAAGTGTATACCTATCGGACTGACGGACAGATCTTATCACTCTTTGGTCAGGATTGGGATAGAGAAAACAATAGCTGGAAAACGGTCACCCTGTTTACTAGCGATTATGACTATCTGGGGAATCGCGTTTACCGAGAACGCTATGAAATGGATTGGGATGGAGACTCTCTCTATTTAAGCAATATCGATAGGAGAGAGTTTGATGAAAATGGATGCATCCTTGTATGGCGGAGAGAATTTCGCCCAGCAGTTGGTGAAGAGATGACCCCAAGATTTCAATATTCCTATCAGCGGGATGAAGCATGCAGGCCATTGGAAGAAAAACTGGAATTTGTTTCTGGCGGGATCCTTTCCAACAATTCCAGGATTCAGTACGAGTATGAAGACAATGGTCTGACCACGATTACGCGGACTGCGTCATGGGACGGCAGCGACTGGATTCCGGGGCGATACATTAAATCCACAGTCACCGAAACGGGACAACTGAAAGAACAAGAAACTCGGGTCCCAGAAGATTCCCCCACCTCTCGCAGCTTCTTTCAGCTTGCCCCCGATGGCTTGAGTAGCAAACGCATCTCTGAAACCTGGGATGGACAGCAGTGGCTTCTTACAGGCGAAGAAGATATAACCTATAATGAACTTGGCAAAGCAACCCTGGAAGTAGACATTCGCTATTTTCAGAACCCCGATACGCTTTTCGTTAATACTGAATCCCGTACGGAGTCCAGCTATGATGCATTCGGCAACGTCCTCTGGCGGGAAAGATTTTTTAGATATTGGGACAACAGTGACCTGGCGTATGTGACGTTCAGCAGTCGTTCTGCCGATATGTCCTACAAATACACCTGTAACAATATCGTCACCGAACGCGTCGGGGTCAATCAAGGCTTCCCGAGCTTTCGCACCATTTATGGCTATCAAGGGACAGATAGTGCTCCCTGTGAGCCAGCGGTCAAGCCGCTTGGCATGAAACTTTTCCCCAGTCCTGCGACTGACTATGTGATCATCCGCAGCAATATATTTAGCGGCGGCCCTACGACCCTCAATGTCACCGACCTGAGTGGCCGCAATTACTTCCGCCAGGAAAATGTGAACGGAACGGAGGTTGTCGTTGAGCTGGAAGATTTTCCCAGAGGCATTTACATCGTCCACTTACAAAATCAAAACGGGCAGGTTCAACGCAAACTCATGAAACAATAAGCGGGACCGCTACAGGAAGTCCAGTCCAGAATTGCATGAAAGGATTCCCACTCACACTGGCACCAGGCTCACCAGGTGTAAGGCTCCCTTGCTCAATTACACTTCTACTGATTCTACCAGGGTTTACCGGGTAACTGGCATTGAAAGCTTGTTTGACAGCATCATCTGCGAAGAGACGTAGTAGCAAGAGCAATCGTTTTTCCGCATGGAATTTGACTCGCTTTTGGGGTAGCGTTTTTGACAAGCAAGAGTACATCATCTTAGATGTAGACAGCCTAAAGCAAGGTAAAGACAAACAGACTCCATAGCAGTGTAATCAGGAGCCCGCCGGCAAACCAATACCAGATTCGCTGGGGCCGACGGTTCACACCAAGCAGGTAGACCAAGGCGGTCAGTCCGATGCCAGCCAATCCCCAGATAGGATGCGCAACATAGGCCAGTCCCTGTCCTCTGGGTAACGGAAAAGCTTTGGCAATCATGAGCATAATGCCAAAGCCACAGACAGACAGCAGCACCGCCAGAAAAAAGGATTTCAAGAAGGACTTCATGGTCTGAGGGTTGTTTCGCTACAAAAGTGAAGGATAAGACCAGACCAAGCAATTACCCATTTGGGGCATTTTCACAGATCAGATTAAGCGATCCCGGATGGCTTTTTGAACTGCTTCTGCCCGGGTGTGGACGTGGAGTTTTTTATAAATTTTCTTGATGTGCGCCTTGATGGTATTGGTGCTGACAAACAATGTCTCAGCAATGCTGCGGTAATTGTCTCCATTGCACAACATTTTGAGGACTTCATGCAGTGGTTA
>JBCBZF010000395.1:0-6105 GCA_039815525.1 Bacteroidota bacterium
ACGAGAGATCCGATATCGGCAATTTGTGATGGATGAAGACATGGGTTTTTTCACAAGAGAATCAAAAGACGTGATTCTGAATTATGCAGAGGGGAAGTTGTTGGTTAAATAAGGCGCTTTTGGGAAAAATATCTGAATTTTTTAGACCTTAGAAACAATACACACAATCATGCACACAAAGTTTTTAGCACTCGGAATACTTTGCTTCCTCACACTTCCTTTCGTGTCCAGTCAGGCCTGTATCAATGAAACCCGGCACAGACTGGATGGCGGGACAGTGGAATTTGAAGGGGAACGATCTGGAAAAGTTTGGCCCAAACAGATCGATCTGGATGAGCGCAGAGACATGGCGGCGCAATGGTACGAAGCCTATCTGCGCACCGATTCGATTGACTATTTGTCTGATCATGCCGCAAATTTGATCTATCTGGGTGAATATGAACGCGCTCGCCAGATCTACCTTCAGATTGAAGCGAAAGTGCCAAATCGGTATGCCACCGCTTCAAATCTGGGGACGGCCTATGAATTATTGGGGAAAAATGATTCAGCTCTGTTCTGGATCAAACGGGCCGTTGAACTGAACCCCGCTGCGCACCGTGGATCAGAATGGATTCATGTCAAGATTTTGGAACACAAAGTAAACCCATCTGCTGATTCGCTCGCTTCGATTCTGGGCCTGGATTTTGGCGACAGGGCTTTTGCCGAAAATCCCAATCAGTATCAGCTGGATTCCCTCGCCGTCTACATTCAACATCAATTGCAGGAACGTAGCTTTTTTATCAAAGCCCCCAATGAAATTGTCGGCAATCTCTATTTCGATTTTGGCAATGTCGTGGCCCAGCAATGGAGCATTGAGGCGGGTATAGAAGCCTACAAAGAAGCGAAACGCTTCGGATTCATGTCCCCTTTATTGGATGATCGTCATGAAGCCTTGAAAGTCCTGTCCTTTTCTCGTGAGATCAAGCAACAAGATGCCAGAATCAACCGGAATCTGATTGGCTACCTCATCCTGATTGGCTTGTTTATTGCCCTGTTTGTGATGTGGGGACGGCTTCGAAAAATGAAGCGATGAAATATCTGCTTTTCCTTTTCGGGGGAATTTTGTTATCCGGTAGTATTTATGCCCAGACGGGCAGCTGGAAAGGAACTGTTTACACCGAAGACAACTATAGTCCTCTTCACTTTTGTCGCGTAATTATATTACCTGAATGTGATACCTTCCATACAGGAATGGATGCAAGCTTTCATTTTGATGATTTGATTCCTGGTTTTCATTCATTGAAAATCTATACCGTGGAATATGGATTTGATGAGGTGAAAGGCATTTATATCCACGAAAATGATACCCTGGAAATGGACATTCTCCACCAGCCGTTTTGTAAGTATGGCCGGTTTTGGTGCAAAGATGATTGGGGAGAGCGGAACTGTCCCATTTGCCAGCAAAGAGATCAGACCATTCCTGTTTACTATGGAATATTTCATCGCCAAATAAATCCCGCCGAATTGATCCGACCAGAAGAGAAAGTCGAAGCCTATTATGTTGGTGGATGTTGTGTGGAGTGGTGCCAACCGTACTGGTATTGTAAGCGAGATGAGTTGTTGTATTAAGAAGCTGCCTTGGTGTATTCCAACATACCGTTCAACTTACACCTCATCAAGAAAGCAGATGGGTCGCCTTCTCCTTCTCATCCCGCATCACCGAACGGATCATATTGACCGTCGACAGATCTCCGCCCGACAAGAGTCTGATCATCCAGCGTTCCTGTAAGCCCATTGCTTTCATGATGGCGGATGCAGATAAACCTTTGTGATAGAGATGGGCCACTTTTCCGTAAAATTCTTCCAGAAACGCCAGCTTCTGCTTGATTCGTTCCGGTCCCCGATCAAACTTGGGGTTGTGGCTACAAATCAGCGCTTCGAAATCCAATTGCGCAACTTTTTTCAGCGAAGCAATCTGCTGGGCCATGCTTTCATTGTACATGAAGTACCGGATGTAGTCATTTACCCAAAGGTCTGCCGAGAACAACCAACCCTGCTGCGGCTCATACAAGGCCATCATGTCCACCGCATGGCCTGGAACCGGAATCAATTCAAACTGATGGTGCTCGGTTTCGATCTTGCCTTCAATGGGCTGAATGTGGTGGTGCGCCTGGTTTTGTCCCCAGAATAGGCGCTGCGCCAGACTCACTTTGGGCGGTTTTTTCAGAATATCAACACAAAGCGAAGAGGCAAAAGTAGGAACCTGATGTACTGCCTGAACCGCCGCCAGGTTACCGCTGTGGTCTTCATGATGATGGGTAATGAAAATATTTTGGACTGGCAGAGGGCGGAGATGAGCGACCACTTCTGCTTGCATATTGGGATGCCCGGTGTCGATCAACAGACCATCGACGAAATAGACATGGGAGAAGAGGCTGGGCTTGCCGAATGGACTTGATCCAAACCGAAAGCCTTGTACATCCTGGTGGTGAAAGGTTTTGCTTAGCTTCACCTTTTGAACAACGGAGGAAGTTTAGGTTTGGTTTACGAAAAATGTGTAAGAGAAATACCTATGGTTGTGCCAATAAGGCATCGATCAGGGTCAATACTGCCGGATCATCCACTTTGGTGGTTGGAGCGATAGACTGCACCACTTCCCCTTCTTTGTTGATCAGATATTTGTGAAAGTTCCACTTGGGCTTATCACCAGTGGTCTCACTGAAATAGCGGTACAAGGGGTGTTGATCCTCTCCCAGAACGGAGATTTTATGCGTCATGGGAAAGCTGACACCATAATTTATCTCACAAAATCGTGCAATTTCATCCTCATTGCCTGGTTCCTGCCCCATGAAATTATTGGCAGGGAGACCGAGCACCACCAGACCTTTCGCGGCATAGCGTTCATGTAACTCCTGCAAGTCTCTGTACTGTGGTGTCAGGCCGCATTTACTGGCTACATTGACGGCCAGGACCACCTTGCCCTGATAACGAGACAGATCCAGGTCCTCTCCATTGATGGTAGAGAGCTGGAAATGATGGAGCGTACGACTAGAAGAAGATGTCTGCATGTCTATGTATATGAAATTTTGAATATGTATAACAAGAAGGATTCCCAAATGTTTTGTATCTTTGTTTAGAATCATTATAAATAAGATGGCAAAAATTGTTCGTCGCTCTTCGCCAGACGCAAAGGCAGAGCTTACAGATAGTGAAGGGGTTACTGGTCCGATGGCGATTCCTACCTATGATGTCGACATGGTCACACGTCTCATCCGCCAAAGACGATCTGTTTTCCCGCAACAATTTTCAGGTGAGCCTGTCAGTCGGGAGGACGTAGCCTTATTGTTGGAGAATGCGCATTGGGCACCGTCTCACGGTCGAACTGAGCCCTGGCTATTCAAAGTATTCAGTGGCGCCTCTTTAGAAAGATTGGGGAAAGCACATGCGGAGATGTACAAAACCCATAAGGCGCCGGAAGATTTTCAGGAGCGGAAATATGAAAAATTGATCCGTCGCCCCACCGAATGCGCCCACGTCATTGCGCTCTGCATGAAACGAGGGGACAACCCGAAGATTCCTGAAGTAGAGGAAATCGAAGCAGTGGCCATGGCAGTTCAGAATCTGTGGCTGACGGCCAATGCAATGGGACTGGCCGGCTATTGGAGCAGCGGCGGTATGACCTATCACCAGAGTATGCACGACTTCATGGAGTTAGGCCCTGACGACAAATTTCTCGGTTTCTTCATGCTTGGTCGTCCGAAGGATGAATGGCCACGCGGCAAGAGACGGGTGAACTGGCAGGAAAAAGTGGAGTGGATCGAAGAATAAAGGCTCCCGGGGAAGGAGCCTGTTTATCTGGATCAAAGCCGTACAATATGGCTGATGATCCCAAAATGTGATTTGTCCAGGCTTGAGAAAACAAGGTTTCAGTCTCTGGACTGACTGTGCGGGTAAGTGGCTGAAATGATAGATTAAGTGGTTCGCTTTGCGCTTGCAGGTAATTTCGGATAGATCCACTTCATCAAACCACCATAGCCGATTACCAGAACCGGGTAGGCAAACATCGCGAGAAAGATTTCTCCATACCCATTGATGCCCCCAGCTTCCGGTCCAATCAGCCAACTCAACCAGGAATCAAAAGAAATGATTGGGTAGAGCGAGAGAATAGGGATGAAAAGGGCCAGGGGTATGGCCACCCATTCTATGCGCCACTTTTGTCTGCTCGTCCGATGCCATCGCATGAATACAATCTGAAGTACGCCCAGGACCAGCAGGATTAAGAACACAAATGGAAAAGAGCCAATCGAGATGAGGAATTGTGCCGCCTGACTGACTTCTGGATGATATTCGATGCGTAGGACTGGAACTGGTAAATCTTCGAAGGTCCAGTGGGCAATTGAATCAATCTGTCCTTTATCCGGCTTTCCCAGGTTGCTTTTGATTGGCTGGGAAAACGCCCGTGCATCCACCTCAAGATGCAGTTGTCCGAACGATTTCCAGTATTCCGCCGGAGACAAGGCATAGCGAAACTGATACTGCCGTACCGCAGGATATAAATCGATCCATACAGTTGCATCATATTCAACCCGAATCTCATGCTTCCCGGCGGGAATATCTGTTTCGAAGTAGAAAAAATCGGATTGATTCACATAGAAACCGCCATTGGGAGAATCTTCAATCAATGCACCATAGGTAGAGTCGGCAAAGAGCCAGCCAAAATCGTAAAACTGAGCGGCCTCATCGGCCTTCAATTCTTCCGGCACGTCCTTCACCTCTACAACTTCTTCATCAAACCAGACCTGAAAATTCTGTGGTAAATCCAGTTCCCCTGCCTCGGAAGCATAAAACATGAGTGGAATCTGTTCGCCACTTTTTTCTGCCTGAATGTGATAGGTAATGGAAAAATGTGCCTGAGAAAAGTCTTCATTCAGGACGATGCGCAAATCTTCGGAGGCAATGTCCACAGACTGACTCACAAAAGGCCGCGTCATGAAGCTACCTTCCAGCATGGGCTGCGCCATATTTGCATAGACGGGCAGTGCAAAAAGGCTGAAGAGCAAGACAGATAGCTTTGAAAAAATCGCTTTCATGGATGTTTTTTTGAATAGATACACGGATTGATCCAAATTCACAAAGCTTCATTTCTTTCTGTAACTTCACCTTCCAACCAACTGACTACTCCCGAAATATGCGTTTAGAAAACAAAATTGCTGTCATTACCGGAGGTGCCAGAGGCATTGGTGCAGCCACTGCCCGGATCTTCTGCGAAGCAGGTGCCAAAGTGGTGATCTGGGATCTGCTCGACGAAGTCGGCACCCAAACTGCCAAAACCCTGCGTGCGGCCGGCCACGATGCTATCTTTATGTCGGTCAACACCACCGATGCATCAACAGTACAGCAAGCAACCGATACGGTGATGCAACAGCATGGCCGCATCGATATTCTGGTCAACAATGCCGGTATCACCCGTGATGCATCTTTCCTCAAGATGTCGCACGACCAATGGCAACAAGTATTGGACGTCAATCTAAGTGGTGTGTTCAATTGTACCAAAGCCATTGCGCCCATCATGAAGGAAAATAAATGGGGCCGCATCATTTCGACTTCCTCCATCGTGGGCATCCACGGCAATTTTGGCCAGACAAACTATGTCGCCACCAAGGCAGGCGTCATTGGCATGACCAAGGTGTGGGCCCAGGAACTGGGTAAATATGGCATCACCGCCAATGCGGTGGCACCAGGCTTTATCCAGACGGAGATGACTGACGCCATTCCGGAGGAATACCGCCAGAAAATGATTCAAACCATTCCCGTCAAACGCGCCGGCCAGCCGGAAGACATCGCCAATGCCTATCTCTATCTGGCTTCGGAAGAAGCTTCATTTGTCAACGGACACACCATCAGTGTCAATGGCGGCGCCGGTTGATCATGGCCAGTACACTCTATTTGATTCGACACGGACAAGCCTCCTTTATGAAGGCCAATTACGATGAATTGTCCGCATTGGGCTGGCAACAAGCCCGTAAGCTCGGTGCCTGGGCAAAGGACCAGGGTGTGCAGTATGACCGCTGCCTGCACGGGACACTTGCCCGTCAGCGGGACACCCTTCTGAGAAGGCCAGAAAGG
>JBCBZF010000736.1:0-3803 GCA_039815525.1 Bacteroidota bacterium
ATCCTGCATGTCTACATCCAGGGTCGTACGAATGTCGTAACCATCCAGCGCTGCTTCTTCCCCAAATTGATCGAGCGGCACATAAGAATTACCAATGACCTTTTGGGCGAGAATATAGCCATCCCGGCCACGCAGTTCCTGGTTGTATGAAGCTTCAATTCCACGAATTCCAACCGTATCGTCTCGTAGAATCCCTAGCGTAACCTTCGCCAGGTTTCCCATTGGATAGAATCGTTCGTTGTCAAATTTCTCCACCAAAAAGCCCCCATGATATCGACCCCGGTTGAGAATGGGCCAGGTTCTGATCTCTTCTAACTCTCGGAAGTTGACCTTCTTGCGGGTCAGATATATGTGTCGATCATCCTCCAGCATTGCCTGGCGGATGCGGTTGTAGTACCGTAGGGTATCTTTAACTTCAGGATCAAAATAATGTGCCAATTCGATGGACAATGCCATTAGGCTGTCGTTGAATTGGAGCCATTGATTGGTATCAATCTGCGTAGGATCCATGGCCAGTTTATAAAATGGGATGCTGGTGGCCATGATGGTTCCGTCTTCAGCGAGGATGTTACCGCGATCCGCAACCATTCGTTTGAAGAAAACCTTTTCCTCTATTTCACGCTGCACCCATTTATCATGATTCACCTGAAGGTTTGACACCCGCAGGAGAATGGCCAATCCGAAAAGGAGGAAGAGACCAAACAGGATATACACCCGTTTCAATATGTCATTTGAAACTTGTTTCATGGTTCTTCTTCGGCGATTTGTCGTCGCAGATTTCGGTCAATTTCTTCTGGATCAGCTTGTTTCGTTTCAGCGAAGGTTTTGCCTTTGATCAGTCGGTAAGCCGGCTGACTCAAGGGACGTAACCCCAGGGTATCCACCACGTCTTTAACTTCAGACAAGCGTGTACCGGCACTCAGGGTTGATTGTTTGAGCAGATAACGGGACTTAAGAGATTTGACACTGGTTTCGAGTGCATCCAGTTCCTTGATCTGCTTTTCCGCGTAATGAGAATTCCAGATATAAGCCAAGCCAATCACCCCCAGAAAAAGTGCAAACCGCAGATAATCATCTACCATTCTGACAGAAAGACCCTTCCGCCCACGGGCTTTGGTGGACTTTTTGCCATTCTGGCGGAGATTATTTGGGGTAATGATCTTCATCTGTTGGTGATATGGATGGCTCGGTTCTGAAAAAAGTATGCTAACGGGTTTCTGTACATTTTTCGACTGCCCTTAAGCGGGCACTTCTTGCGCGCGGATTCTCCGCGACTTCAGGTTCGTCGGCCTGTATGGCCTTTCGGGTGATCATTTTCCAGGGAGTCAGTGGATTTCCGTAAAAATCTTTCTCCACCTTCCCGGCAAAATTGCCGCTCCTGAAAAAGTGTTTGACCATTCGGTCTTCCAAAGAGTGGTAAGCGATGATCACAAATCGTCCATTCTCTGCCATCATTTCCAGTCCTCCCATCAGAAGCTTTTCCAGAGAGCGCATTTCATTGTTTACTTCAATGCGCAAAGCCTGAAAAACCTGGGCCAGATATTTGGCGCCTCTCTTGGGTGGCACACAGGGCCGGACGATTTCGACCAACTCTTCTGTGCTTTGAATCAGGCGACCACTCCTTCCCTGCACGATGGTTCGGGCTAACTTCCGGGAGTTTGGCACTTCGCCATAGGTCCGGAACAATGCCGCGAGCTCATCCTCATCCGCTTCCTGAATCAATTCGGCAGCTGTTTGTCCGTGGGTCGGATTCATACGCATATCCAGCGGGCCGGAAAAACGATAACTGAATCCTCGCTCGGCGGTATCAAACTGATGGGAAGAAACGCCCAAATCAGCCAGAACACCATTGACTGCCGTTACCCCTCTTGCCTTCAACTCCTCTTCGATGAACTGAAAATCATTCGCCACAAATACCACACGTTCATCCTGCGGAAGATTTCTCTGTGCGTCGGGATCACGGTCAAATGTGATCAATTGGCCATGCCCCAGACGCGACAGGATTTCTTTGCTATGCCCTCCTCCTCCGAACGTTACATCCACATATATGCCTCCTTCTTGAATGTTCAGGAGGTCAACACTTTCTGTTAGCAGAACCGGCCGGTGATAATCAGACATCATCTTCCGACATCACTTCTTCAGCCAATTCTTCAAAATCAAAATCCGGGGAATCCAACCACTGCTGATACGTCTCCGCATCCCAGATTTCAACTTTATCAATCTGCGATACCAGCACCACCTCTTTGGTGATACCGGCATGTTCCGTTAGACGCTTTGGCAACAATACGCGGGCATTTCCATCCAGCGTAATTGGCGTAGCACCGTTGAGGAACATTCTGGTGAAGGCGCGATTCTTTTTGATGTATTGGTTCCGGGATTGAATCCGGGCCAATTCTCGCTCCCACACCGAGAGAGGATACAAGACCAAGCAATTGTCAAGACCACGATTTATCACAAACTCACTCTGCTCATTTTCAGGCAACTGTTTGCGTAGACCAGAAGGCATCATGAAGCGGCCTTTTGCGTCAAGCTTACAGTCATATTCCCCAATGAGCGGTTTCATCTAGTGTGGTCTCGGACAGTTAAGTACGTAAAAGTAGATAAAAGTTACCACTTTTTACCACTTTTTACCACCAATCCCCACTAAAAATTTTTGACTCGACCTTATCCGCTCTTTTTTTTAGCTATTCGACTGCGCAATTCTAATAAATTTAGGCCATTTGCGCAAATAATTAGCAAATAGTGTCGTTTTTTCAGCAAAATTTTTTAGCAAAAAAAGAAACAGATTGTGGGGGTTTTTTGGCCTCTTTACAGAAAAAGGCAAATCAAAGGCTCCCGGAGAGGCTTTTCAGGGAGGTAATGTACGGTCAGTCTTTGCTATTTTCGCGAATCACTTTGACTTCTTTTAACAAAGCTGCGTCAACAGTATTGGGCAGGATATGTGTCGCATTGCCATAGGTCCGACGGGCAATGTCTTTCATCTCATCAATTTTAAAGGGCGGTAATTTTCCAAAGTAAAAGACTGACATTGGGACCTCATCGCGACCATTTTTCTCCAAGGTATTGTCAAGCTCATCGGTCTCGAAGCCACCATCGGTTGCAAAAATGATGCGGTTGTTTCCCCCTTCGATAAAATGTGTCTGCGCCAATTGATAGGCTTGTCGGATGGCAGTGGCCGGACGGGTTGATCCCTGGGATTTGAGTGCGGTGATGGTTTCGCTGATGGCATGCCTTTCTGCCGCCGAAATCCCGCTGAGTTCTACTTTTGGTTTACCAGAATAGGTAATCACGGAAATTTTATCCGCTGAATCCATATAGGCAAGTAAGCTGAGCATTGCATCGCGTAACAATGGCAGTTTGCGTGGCTTGTTCATGGAAGCGGATACATCAAGCAGAAACACCAGATTGCTGGGCGCAAAGTCAGAGAGATCATACATGCTGTCAATCCGGGCAGAGTCTTCTGCCGTTACAGCATAACGATAGATCCGTGCAGAATCCTCTGCCGTCAAACGCAGATCCCTGCTTTCGTATTGACCGGCAAAGAGATCCGGCAGGGCTTTCCCGGTGGGATACAACACCCAAAAGGCGCCTTTGGCCTCTCCCCCATCATTGTCCATCCCGCCGCTCACCAACAAATCAGTACGCCCATCTCCATCGAGGTCCAAGGCAGGATTGAGGGAAAGGCCCCATTGATATTGGCGATCAAGTTTACCCAGAAAGGTGCCAGAGGTCTCATTGATTTTGTGTCCCCCACGCAGTGACCCATTTTTACCAGGATACAATAGGTATAAAGCGCCCCGATC
>JBCBZF010000515.1:0-5141 GCA_039815525.1 Bacteroidota bacterium
ACGCCCAATAAAGCCATTGCCTTCTGGGCGGATGGTCGTGAAAACAACGGTCGCCTGCGGCTTTATACCAATCAAAGCGTCCTGCGTCCGGCGATTGCCACTGGCCTGATTGATCCAATCCAGACAGAACTTCGTCTGTACCCCAATCCTGCCAGAGAGTTGATCTATCTCGATATGTCCGTTCCCCAGTTTGGCCAGGCAACTGTCCAACTCATCCATCCCAGTGGGCAAGTATTCCTTCCTGCGCTTTCTACCCAAAACGGCCTTCTCGCAATTTCAGTCCGGGATCTTCCCAAAGGTCTCTACATCTTGCAGTGGCAGACTGATCAGGAGGTTTTACGGAGGAAAGTGCTCATTTCGCATGATACCTTCTAAGCGTAAACAACCTCTGACACATTCTTGGGTCTGTTATTCAGGCGGAGGATTGATGCGACCACATTCACGATGAACGAACTACAACGCGTTTGTATCCTTCTTTTGGTATGTTTCGCTTGGACCGGTGCAACATTATCTGCGCAGGCACTGTCTGTCGATACGGTCGGGGCTTTCGAACCCATTTATGAAGAAATGTATTTTTTGACAGACGCTACTGGCAGTCTGTCAAATGAGGAAGCTTTTGCGCAAAAAGAAAGCCATCGTCCACCTTTTCAACTAGACGAAGTATGGCAAACCGATCACACATACTGGGGGTTGATGCGGGTTGAGAACCCGCAAAAGACTGCAACACAATGGATCATGTACACGCCGGGTCCAGGTCGGGTGGAGATGTTTTGGCAAGCAGACAGCGGGCAAAAGGTCTACCTAAAGGGAGGCGTTTTCTTCCCTGCTAAAGAGAAAGCCCGCAATGATGGACCATATGTCAGTTTGCCATTGAATTTGGATGCTGGTGAAAGTGGTTGGTTACAACTGCGTTTTACGGAAGTGGACGGCAATCAGCCCAATATCAGACTCACATTGTACTCCTTGCTTAGCTGGCAGGAGCAGTTTCCCAAATGGACATTCACCGAACGGTTGAGCAACTTCTTTCAGGGCGTTTTCCTGATCATGATGCTTTACAATGTGGTCTTGTTTCTCACCCTGCGTCTGCGGATTTATTTATACTATGCGCTTTATTTGGTGTGTATTTCTCTTTTTGTGCTCTTCTCCGTTGGGCCCATGAGTTATCCACCTTTTGGTGATCCGATGAGACTGATTCCTCTGGGCTACCTTGGGTTGGGTGCGATAAATATCTTTTACTTTCTGTTTGGACGAAAATTTGTTGATCTGGAAAGACTGCTGCCAAAGTGGGATCGTTTCCTGAAGTGGTATGTTCTGGCGCGTATCCTGAGCGTGGTTTGGAGTCAGGTGATCATCTGGACGGATTTTGATCTGGCGATGGCCCTGAAGATTGAATTTGCTCTGATGGTACTTGATATCCTGATCAGCCTGGTTTGGTTTGTGGCGTTGGCGCGCACCCGCACCCGGCTGGCCTGGTATCTGATCGCTGGTTCTGGTAGTGTGATTGTCATTGGTTTGTCCTTGTCGGTCATCGGTCATCTATTGGCATGGCGTCTGAATACCTATCTGATTTTCCTGGGCAGCATTGTTGTAGAAATTGTCTTTTTCTCTTTGGGACTGGCCTACCGTATCCGCCGGACGGAGCAAGCCAAGGCAGATGCTGAGCAGGAAAAGCGTATTGCGCAGGAAGCACTCAACGAAGAACTCTCAAAAATCAATACGGCCTTTGGGCGCTTCGTGCCACATGAATTTCTCCGTTCACTGGGCCACGAAACCATTTTAGATGTCAGTCTGGGAGACGGGGTAGAAAAAGACGTAACGGTGCTTTTTGCAGACATTCGTGCGTATACCAGTATCTCCGAGCAAATGACGCCCAAGGAGAACTTTGAGTTTCTCAACGCCTACCTTGGACGAGTGGGGCCCAATATTCAGGAGAATCGTGGTTTTGTCAATCAATACTATGGCGATGGCATCATGGCCCTTTTCCTGGAATCTCCTGAAGATGCGCTAAAAGCCGCCCTGGCGATTTTACATACACTGCGCACCTACAACGCAGAACGCCGCGTAAAAAAGCGACCGATTATCCAATTGGGCATTGGGATTCACACTGGCCCATTGATGATGGGTGTGATGGGCGATACCCTGCGGATGGAAGCTGGTGTCGTTTCTGATACCGTCAACACCACTTCTCGCCTGGAAGGCTTAACCAAGTTTTATGGCAGCAGGATTCTGTTCAGTGAGACCACCCTGGCTGGAATACCTGATCCGTCAACTTACCATCTCCGCTATTTGGGCCTGGTTCAGGTCAAAGGCCGAAAAGGTGCAACGAAAGTATATGAGTGCTTTGGGGGAGATGAGCCGGACGTCATGGAAAAGCGCCAAAAAAGCATGAGATACTTTTCTGAGGGATTGGCCGCGTATTACGGACAGGATTTTACCAAAGCCACCCATGCCTTCGACGCAGTGTTAACAATAGATCCAGACGATCAATCTGCTCATTATTATCAGCGGCAATCTACCCAACATCTGCTAAGCGGCGTTCCTGAAAATTGGAATGGTGTGGTCGAGATGGTCAGGAAATAAAGCTTTTCTAGTTTGCTGCTTCTCTTTTAACTTACCAACATGCGCACATCCTGGCTTTTGGTTTTATTCTGCTTCTCCTATTTGCCTTTTTTTGGACAAGACGACAGTTCCACAGTGGACTGGCTGGTCCGTTTGGATTCAGTGGGAGATACCTACGATCTTGATGATTACTTTTCTGTTTGGATTGATACCACGGGTGAAATGCCTTGGGAAAAGGTTCGCGATCAGGTGGCGGAACTGCCTTTTCAGGAGATTGATTCTACTTTGGGTGATCGTTTGCGGGCCAGCGCACAGGAAAGCATTCTCTGGATGCATGGTTTCGTTGACAACCCTCAGGCCAACGCTGCAGTCTGGTACTTCTGGGATCAAACCTGGGGGTCCTACATGGATATGTATGCGACTGATTCTGCTGGTGGTTGGGTACACCAGAAAACCGGGACATTGGTGGCAAAGAAAGAGCGGGATGTTCAATTCTATCACTATCTCGCGACCAAAGTTCCGCTCCAGGCGGGAGAACGCAGAGAGATATTTATCCGACTCCAGGATATGAAAGGCGGCCGTCCCTGGCCCAATGTCGTCATGCAGCACGAGGCAGAATGGGAAGACAAGGATATGGAGGAAACCCTCATCTATCTGACCGGATTTCTGACTCTCCTGGGAACCATGTGTCTGTACAGCCTGATGGTGTTCATCGCGACACGGGAAAAAACCTATGCGTTTTATTGCCTCTACATTCTGTCCATTATGGTCTTCCTGATGTTTACCAGTGGGCCGCATGCGTTCTCATTTTATCCTAAAATGAACAACCACATGCTGATTGCCGGACTCAGTGGGTTGAGTATCTTTTATTTTATGTTTGGGCGAAGTTTCCTGCGGTCCTGGGAATTGATCCCCAAAGCAGACCGCTGGATCAAAGGCTATATCTGGCTACGGTCAGCGATACTTCTGATTCAACTGCTGCTGCTGACATATAAAGCCTCCTTTTACAATAACCTGATGATCACAGAGTTTATCATCTTCTTCATAGAAGCTGGGTTTGCTCTGGCACTGTGTATCGTTTTGCTGCGGACCGGCTCGGTGCTGGCCCGCTACTTTGTGGCAGGTTCTGCCATCGTGTTCGTCTTTGCGTTGACATACCTGTCCATCTCCCTTCTGATCCTGCGTAAAGAACCAGAGTTTGAATATTTTTTCGGCTCCATTCTCGCTGAAATTCTCATCTTTTCGTTAGGGCTGGGCTATCGAATGAAAAAGTCCGAGAAAGACAAATTGGAGGCTCAGGAAAAGCTCAATGCGGAACTCACCAAGGTGAACACGGCTTTTGGTCGCTTTGTCCCACACGAATTCATCAAGTCCCTGGGGCATGATTCGATTCTGGATGTCAAACTGGGAGATGGAGTAGAAAAAGAAGTGACCGTCCTGTTTTCGGACATCAGGGATTATACCAGCCTCTCAGAGAAAATGACCCCACAGGAGAATTTTCATTTTCTCAATGCTTATCTGGGACGTATGGGGCCAGTGATCAGTCAGCATCATGGTTTTGTGAATCAATATTATGGCGATGGGATCATGGCGTTGTTTCTCCAGTCGCCGGATGACGCCTTGCGGGCGGCTTTGGATATGCAGCGCGTCCTCCACCATTATAATGCCGAGCGCGACGACAAAGAGCGCCTCCCCATCCGAACGGGCCTGGGCCTGCACACCGGTCCATTGATGATGGGCGTGATCGGGGATACCCTGCGCCTGGAAGCCGGTGTGGTTGCCGATACCGTCAATACCGCTGCGCGCATGGAAGGCCTGACCAAGTTCTATGGTGGAAGTTTGTTGGTGAGTGAAACAACCTTCAACGGCCTGGAGCGACCGGATGCCTATCCGCACCGCTTTTTGGGAAAAGCATTGGTCAAAGGCCGAAAAGAGGCCCTGGGCGTCTACGAATTTTATGGTGCAGCCGATGAGGCAGTGATTCGCAAACGTGAACAGACCCGAGAGACTTTTTGCGAAGGGCTCAATTTGTACTTTGACCGACACTTTGCGCAGGCTGCACATGCCTTCGATGCGGTGCTTGAAATAGATGCTGACGATAAAAGTGCCCACTATTTTCGGGAACAATCGACGCATCATTTGTTAACAGGAGTAGAGGACGGCTGGAATGGCGTGGTCGAAATGATGCAGAAATAAGCCTTCTCCCCTTCTTTCGGCCTGCTTATCTGACAACTATGCGTACACTCTGGCTTTTTTGCTGGCTTCTTCTGTCCATTTTGACAGCATTCGGACAAGGCGATTCTCTGTCCCGATCAGAACCTATTTGCCTCGATTCTCTCAAAAAAACATACAACACGAACGATCATTTTCGGGCTTGGATCGATACCAGTGAAGCTGCTACCTGGGCCGAGGCCCAAGCACAAGAATCTGTTGGTAACTTTCTTCCGATTGATTCGATTTTTGAAAACCGGTTGGGCGAGGCGGAACGCTCAGTGGTTGTCTGGGTGCATGGTATGGTCCAGAACCCGGGGGCAGACACTGCTCATTGGTTTTTCTGGGAAAGCAATTGGGCAGGCTATATG
>JBCBZF010000860.1:0-3201 GCA_039815525.1 Bacteroidota bacterium
GCACTCAGGAAGTGGCGCATATATCCGAAGGTATGAAAACCGATCAGGTCGGCACCGAGAATACCATTTAGGATAGCTTCCCGCCATGGCAATGTCCGGAAAATCTCATAAGAGGGAAAGGGGATGTGTAGAAAAAAACCAATTGAGAGATCTTCCACGGCTGCACGAAGCATGCCAGGTACCAACATCAGCTGGTAGTCATGAACCCACACCATGTCCCCTGGCTGAATCAGATCAAGGACAACCCTGGCAAATTTTTCATTGACGGCCTGATACGCATGCCAATAGGCATCGCTGTAGGTTGTATACTGGGTAAAATAGTGGAAATGAGGCCAGATGGTTTCGTTCGAGAACCCTTCGTAAAACAGTTTGATCTCTTCTGCCGTGAGAAAAACCGGAGCCATATGGTCTTTGCGAAACTGGCTGCTGATGGCTTTGCGTTCCTTCTCACTTTCTACTACCTGACCTGGCCATCCGATCCAGATTTTTTCGAGCGAACTGTCCAGTGAGTTCAGACCTGTTGCCAAACCACCTGCACTTGGATAATAAATGAGTTCCCCCTTATCCCGATTAATGGTGATTGGCAAGCGATTGGAAACGATAACAACCCGACCCATATCGGTCGAAATTACGGACCCCTCCTTCCTTTTCCAAAGGAATGTGCGATTGATGGAATAATGATTAGTTTTATGCCCCCAATGATCAGGAACATCACCAAAACATGAAAATCCATTTCATCGCCATCGGTGGCAGCATCATGCATAGTCTGGCTATTGCTTTGAAGGAGGCAGGTCATGAAGTAAGCGGTTCAGATGACCAAATCTATGACCCTGCACGTTCTAAGCTGGCTGTACATGGATTGCTCCCGGCAGCGGAGGGCTGGCATCCTGAGCGCATTCAAGATGATCTGGATGTGGTGATACTTGGGATGCATGCTTTTGCCGATAATCCTGAATTGCTGAAAGCCAAAGAGTTGGGTCTGCTGATGCAGTCATTCCCTGAATTTATTTTTTCCCAGTCAGAACATTGCCATCGGGTAGTGGTAGCTGGTAGCTTTGGCAAAACCACCATTACTTCCATGATTATGCATGTACTGGAAGGGGTTGGCAAAAAATTCAACTATTTGGTGGGCGCTACAGTCGATGGATTTGCAAATTCGGTCCGGTTGGATGCGGATGCACCTGTAATTATCCTGGAAGGAGATGAATACCTCGCCTCAAAATTGGACCCCCGCCCTAAATTCTTATTGTATAAACCACACATCACCCTGATCACAGGGATTGATTGGGACCACATCAATGTATTTCCAACTGAAGAAGTCTACATTGAACAATTTTCCAATTTGATCAAGTCGCTCGGTAAAGCTGGTAATTTGATTTACAACCAGGAAGATGATCGTCTGACTGATCGGGCAGAGGCCTTCACCAATCCAGATCACCATTATCTGCATCCTTATCAAACGCCGGAATACAAAGTCAAAGACGGCCGCTTTCACATTTGTCTGGAAAGTCAATGGCAGTCTTTATCAATTGCCGGGCGGCACAATATGGGCAATGTGGCTGCTGCCTGGGAAGTTTGTCAGCTTTTGAGTGTACCAGTCGAGGCCTTTTTGGAGCATATTGGCTATTTTAAGGGAGCTGGTATGCGCATGGAAACCCTTTCAGAAGACGACCAAAAAACAATTATCCGAGACTATGCTCATGCACCAGCCAAAGTTCGGGCCACGGTTCAGGCGGTACGAGAGCGGTTTCCCGATCGGAATTTGATCGCTTGTTTTGAACTCCACACATTCAGTAGCCTCAACGCAGCTTTTTTGCCCCATTATGAAAAAAGTCTGGCTCCGGCCGATCACGCCATGGTCTTTGTGGATCCGGCTGCATTTGAAAAAAGACGTATGCAAGCTCTGACTGCCCAAGAAATTCAGAATGGTTTTGCAGAGGAGGCTTTGCAAATTCATCGCACTCCTAATTCTCTTTCAGATGCACTTAAGGCCGCTCAAACTGGAAATGATGTCATTCTGTTGATGTCTTCAGGTAAGTTTGGGGGGCTGATGATTGATGCGCTTTAACTCCCGGTATTTTTCCATTTGCCTCATACACATGACTGACCAATGTCCGTCAGCTAAGTCAATCCGTATATAAAATCAGCAAAATGAAACTTTTTTTATCAAATTTGTAACTTTTTTTACCAAAATTCGTAAATGAAATTGTAATTAATCTTAACAACTCTTTATCTAATACCCGCTGTACATTTTTATGAATTTATTCCCCAAGACATTAGAACAAACATTAAATCACCTACTCGCCCTCAACTACGACGCTAAAAACGGCTATCAAGAAGCAAAAGACTTAACAGACAGCCAGCTCCTGATTAACACATTCGCTTTTTATATCACCCAGCGTCAGGAATTTATCTCCCAGCTCGAACGTTATATTGTCAAGTTTAATGGCATTCCACAAGCTGGTGGCAGTATGAAAGGGAAAATGCACCTCTCATGGATCAAAATTAGAGACCTCATGACTGGCGGAAGTGACGCCGCCATTCTGGATGAATGCCTGCGTGGGGAAAAAGCCTTCATCGAAGAATATGAAAACGCTTTGAATCTTTCCGTCCTGCCAGTTCAGGTATCGCTGCTGCTACAGGAACAAAAGGATGCAGTGGAATCTGCATTGTATCGCCTCCAGGGCTTGGAGAACATCCATCGCTAATCGAGCCAAGCCTACCATCACCACATTTTTTCAGCTTTCCTGATTGTCTTTCGCGCCATGCCCGGGAAGCCAACCTTCTAGTCTTTCAATCACTGAATGGCAAGGATACAAGTTATTGGGCTGATGTCATCGAAGACATGATGCATAGGATGGACGGGTAATAGATGTTTGTGAGGCATATAAAAGGCCGGATGTCTGATCCGGCCGCCTTTTCGCAAGTATCTTAAAACCTACCCACAACCCAGCAACAGCCGGAACCCAAACTTTATCAATCAATCATTTATTAACCCAGAAACGAATTATGAAAAATATTGCAATCACTGCACTGATCACCCTTTTTGCCATCGCATTTACCGCCTGTAGCCAACCAGAAAGTAAAAGTGAAAAAGCCATCGCTGAGTTGGAAAATCTCCTCGAAGAAGCCGAAAACGATGTTACGTCGTTTTCAGAGGAAAGCTGGGAGGAACTTGAAGATGCATTTAATACACAAAAA
>JBCBZF010000858.1:0-3208 GCA_039815525.1 Bacteroidota bacterium
CAACAATCTGAAATCTGGGAAAACAAATCTCGGATATTGTCAACCGGAGAGATATTTGGGGTTGTCAATCATCCCCGAATCAGCATTTTTGATCCAGCTAATGATAAACTACAATTGATCTATACCCAACGCTGGCTGGATGCATTCCGCCAACCCTGGGAAGCGTTTTCGTTGCTACGACGCACCAATGCTACCCCGCACCAAGGGGCAGAAAACACCTTTTATCGTTTTGCGTATCCGCCCTCTGAAGCTGAAAAAAATCCTGACAACTGGCAGATCCAGACCGGAAAAATGGGAGGCGACCGGAATGATGTCAAAATCTGGTGGATGCCCAATTAGGCTTTTCCTCCAAAAAACTCCATACCATAACAATATGCTTCGAACACTACTTACCACGCTGCTCTGTCAGCTCTTGCTTGGCAGTTTTGCCCAAAGCAATCAGTATCTCCACTTTGATCGCAACAATGATCATGTTCGGCTGGATGGTGCCTCCCAGTACATTGCCAATATCTCCGAGATGTCGATGGCAGGCTGGTTCAATACCGACCAACTGACCTACGGCCAGGGCATGATGGGCTTCCGCGGTACCAACAATGGTTTCTACCTGATCCAGCTCAACAATGGTACCTTGGAATGTCGCCTGCAAACCAGTACTGGTTTGCATGAATATGTAGGGCCCAATTTCACCATACTACCCGGAGTCTGGCAACACGTGGCGTGGGTCTATAATGGCAGCACCGTCACCCTCTATATTGATGGTGTCGTGAAGGGGAGCGCTTCCGCTTCCGGCCAAATCACGGATGCCAATATCCCATTCACCATCGGACGTTCTATCCTGACCAACCTGAACTTTTACTTCGGAGGAGGAGCGGATGAGGTGAGTGTGTGGTCTAAAGCACTTTCTCAGACTGAGATACAGGATATGATGATGAACGAGCTTCAGGGCGATGAAGCCAATCTGGAATTGTACTATAAATTCAATCAGGGATCACCCGGCGGCGATAATTCGTCTGTAACGACATTGATCTCTGAGGTAGGCGGCGGTACCCGGGATGGGGACCTCCTCAATTTTGCTCTTAATGGCACTACCTCCAATTTTGTTGGTACCCTTCAGACTGGCTTCCAATCCATTTCCTTTGATGAAATTCCGAATCAATTGACCTCCGCGGCTCCGTTTGCCTTGACCGCGGCAGCCAGCTCTGGTTTGCCAGTTGACTATACAGTTGTCAGTGGTCCTGCCAGTTTATCTGGCAACACCATTACCCTGACCGGATCAGCGGGCGAAGTGGTCATCACCGCCAGCCAGCCTGGTGACATGGCCTATCAGGCTGCCGCAGATGTAACCAAAAGCTTCATGGTCGTAGACCCCAATGTGAGCACACCGATTGTTGAGTTACGAAATCCATTGGCAGCTGATGTACGTGTACCCAGTCTTCAACCCATTCAATTGGCGACCATTGTCAGCACTGACTTTCCGGAATTGCTATCAGTGGATAAAGTACAGTTTGAGATTAATGGCGACATCATTCCGGCCAAACATTGGGGAAATGGGCACTATACTGCTTTTTGGACCCCACCGGCCTACAACACCTATGCTTTGACCATCAAGGCCTTCAATAACTTTGGGGCGACCACAACCGAAACCAACAATATTTTTGTGGTTGCAGCCGCACCTACAGAAAGTAAAGCGGCCTTTACCGGGATTTGGATCAGTAGCAGTGTTTTTTCAGAAGAAATTGAAGTTGACTTACCCTCATTTGTCGGTGCCTATGATCAGATCACTGCCAATCTTGAAGTCTCTTGTCCTCCGGGAGGATGTGATCCCTGGGACCGGGTGGCAAAAGTAGAAATCAAAACCCATGAGGGAAATTGGGTAGAAATGATTCGCTACATTACCCCTTACGGAACCCCTTGTACGCACAGTCTGGATGTGACCGATTTCATGTCGGCTCTACAAGGCAAAATTCGTTTCAGGGTCAGTTGCGAAACCTTTACCAATGGGTACGAATATCAGCTGACGCTGGACTACAATGCTGGCACGCCCAATCATGCTTACAGCATTATCCAACCAGTCTGGCATGCAGACTATGATTTTGGCAATCCTGGCAATCTACAGCCTGTGGAAAGCAAAACCATGCGCTTCCCGGATAATACCCAGGAAGCAAAGCTGAAGCTAATTGGCAGTGGACACGGCTGGGGCGACAACAACACCAACAATGCCGCTGAATTCTTCAATACCACCCATCATATCTGGGTCGATGATGTGCAAACATTTGCCCAAAACAACTGGCTCACTTGTAATCCGAATCCAGATGGTTGTCAGCCGCAGGCTGGCACATGGTTTTTTGACCGGGCGGGCTTTTGCCCCGGTGCAATTTCCCCCTGGTTTGATTTTGATATGAGTCCCTACATCACCAACGAGACGGCAAAGCTTGACTATGTATTCGACCAAAACTATGTTGACCTCTGCCACGCGAACAATCCGAATTGTATCTCTGGTACCACTTGTCCGGATTGTAATGATGGGTTCAACCCGCATCTGATTGTGGCGTCAAGCATGGTTCATTTCGGTGATGTCCCATTGGATACAGCCATGGTCACCTCCGTTGAGGAAGAAATTGTAGCCGAGACTGGTTTTATTCTTTTTCCCAATCCCACCAGTGGCCAGGTCGACATCCGCATTGACAGCGAACAGTCTGTCAAGATCGATCGGGTGGTGGTTATGGACATGATGGGTAAAGCTGTGGTTCAATTTTACGATACCCATTTTCAGCAAAACCGATTCAGCATGGACCTTTCCTCACTGAGTAGTGGCATGTACACGGTCATGTTGGAAGGTGAAAAGGGGAGAATGACTGCTTTGCTACAACTATCAAAGTAAAAAAACGAAGTATCTCTCATAAAAGCGCCCTGACAGTTTTATTGCTGACAGGGCGCTTTTATGAATCTTTCTACTTGATTAAGCGACATTATTCGGCGCTTGGTGCTGGCACGGAATAGGAAAAGATATTGACCGGGGCTGGCTTTCTTTCATCAAGATCCCAGCGACTCATTTCGCGTTTAGGCCATCTTAGCAACAACATGTCCTGGAATTCTCTCAAATTGTACTCTATTCCCCAATCACCAGAGTCTTCTTTGAACCAAACTCTCACATTCTCGGTGTTCATCAACAGCGTTTGCGTAATCTTGGTTGGGGTTTTCTAGGGTC
>JBCBZF010000141.1:0-9200 GCA_039815525.1 Bacteroidota bacterium
CGAAACGAGTCATGATGTAAGTTTTGGTGGTGGTTAACTTCCTTTGTTGATACAAAAGTGCACCAAAAATATATTTCTTACATCATGGTGTTCGATGAGTGGTAGTATTTTTCCGACGAGGGAGCGTTTTTCTTACATACCAGTTTGGAAGGACAGAATAAACCCGCAAATTGATCTGTTTACAAACCGTTTCCCATTTTCCATTTCACATTAAAAACGATCCTAAATGCCTCTATGGGCTGACTTTGGTTCATTCTGAAACACATTTGAAGTAAGGGGGTCATTCATTTCATTTCTGAAAGCCAGGAAAGAGCAAAGACTACAAACTCACTTATTTTCTACCCGAAACAGATAATTCCTTACAAAACCGACCAGCAAGGCAGAGAAAAAAGCTTACAGAATGCCTGTTGTGTTATGCTGTTCTTAGGTAGGCCAATCATCAGGCCGATTGACGTTTTTCGCTTCTGCGTCTGGTAAACCTGAGACAATATGAATCGATTGAGATTGCAGGAATCTTCGGGGACTACGCTGGCCTTGCTGCCATGCACGTTTCATGTCAGGGAGAATGTGTGGTTCCCAAATGGCGAGCAGAGGGTGAATATAGCCAGGCTTGGGTAAACGGAATACAGTCGCAGCTTTTTCTGGTACGCGTGCCCCTATCAATCGCTGGATCGTATGTGGTTTTACAGCGGGCATATCGACTGGGATTGACAAAACTGCCTGATCATGATTTTCCATGAGAGCGTGTAGAATGCCACCCATCGGTCCCTCATCAAGATGAGGATCGGACAGCCAAAGAATATCTTCAGGATAAAGCGCTTTCTGATCTACCTGGCCAGAAAGAAAAGCTTTCTGTATCCCGGCAGCTTGCAATAAGTTGATGCAATGTAGCCATTGTGGCTGTTGGTGGTAGGAGATCCAGGCTTTGTCTTTGCCCATACGCCGGCTTCTTCCTCCTAAAAGCACCAGGCCGATCAGGTCTCTCATGATTTCCGCTGGATATCCCGCTTGCCACCACTTTTTGCCAACAGACACGTTTGGTGGATGATCATTTCATGTGAAAAGGCCTTGCACATATCATATACTGTCAAAGCCGCAACTGAGGCTCCGGTAAGTGCTTCCATCTCTACCCCGGTTTTTCCAGTGATGCCGACGGTACATTCGATGACGACTTCTTCTCCCTCCATTTCAATCTGCAGGTTGATCTTTTCAATCACCAGTGGATGGCACAACGGAATCAGTAGATGCGTCTGTTTGACAGCCATGGTACCAGCTAAGATAGCCGTTTGAAAAACCGGACCTTTCTTGGTAGCGATATCATCCCCGGTAAAATGCTCCCGAACTTCCACTGGTAGCCATACCTTGCTTTGAGCAGTGGCGATCCGGCGGGTCACTGCCTTGGCACTTACATCAACCATATTGGGATTTCCCTGAGCATCGAGGTGGGTAAATTCTGACATATTCTATTGTGTGTGAATTTCAGCGGGGGTAAAACGGATCATCTGGCCGGTTTGGTGGGTCTCCTGCCAGCTCAGGTTCAGCTTTTGTTCTCCAAGCAAAACCACTGTCTTTTTTCTTAAAGGATCAACGGCTATGATTTCAGCTTCCAGGTGGGTGTTAATCTCTGAAAACAAATTGAGTGGAGAGCCTATCACTCGACTTTTTCCATCTTTTATCTCTACGACGAGATCAGCCAGGCGCATCAACTCTTTCGGATCGTGGCTCACAAGAATGGTGGTCATATGGGGCACGGACTGCGTCCAAGCGATCAAATCGCTCTGCCATTGACGTCGTGTCGCCGGATCTTGTGCGGCCAGCGGTTCATCCAACAGGAGCAAACGCGGTTCTGTGATCAGCGCCCTGACCAGGGCCAGTCGCTGTTTTTGTCCACCAGAGAGCTGGATTGGTTTTTGGTCTGCCAACTGCAATAAACCTGCCTTTTCCAGCCAATGATTCAGCTTCTCGTTCTCGGGTTTTTGCTCACAAGCAAACACAATGTTTTCCCGCACACTCATATTGGGAAAAAGCGCATAATCCTGCATCACAAAGCCGGGGCGGCGTTGCTGGGGACTGCATGAAAGATTCTTTTGATGGTCATACCACACTTCCTGTCCCAGCGAAATCCGGCCTTGATCTGGTTTCATCAAACCAGCGATCATCTTCAACACACTGCTTTTACCAGCCCCAGAGGCTCCCATCAGCCCAATGGTGGTTCCCAATTCGCATTTAAGTGCAAAGCTGAGATTCATTTCCCCACCAACTCCTTTCAGGCGTTTTTGTAAGGAAAGCTGGAATGTATTTGCCTGGATATTCCTCATGAAGCAGAGGTTTGATGGTGTTGAAACCAATATAGTGGGATCAGGATCAACAGCGATATCAGAAGCAGCGTAAGGGCATATTGATGTGCAAGCGCAAAGTTTAAGCCTTCTACCTCATCATAAATGGCAATTGAAGCGACCCTGGTTTCGCCTGCGATATTGCCACCAATCATCAAAACCACCCCAAACTCTCCCAGAGTGTGTGCAAAAGACATTACAGCACCGATGAGAATAGAGGTTTTAACATTGGGAAGCAGCACCCGCCGATAGGTAGTCCAGGGAGACTTTCCGAGTACATAGGCAGTTTCACGAAAAGAATCCGGCAGATCGCGTAGCGCCGATATAACAGGATTGGCCATGAATGGCAGGCTATATAGGATCGAGCCGACGACCAGTCCGGGAAAGCTGAATACCAAAGAGAGCCCAAACCATTCATTCAAGCGTGCACCAAGCCAGGCTTCTGGCCGGAAAGCGATCAACAGATAAAAACCCAAAACAGTAGGTGGCAGCACCAGGGGCAAGCTCAGCAAGGCATTGAGGATCGAACGAAGCCAGCCTGGGCTTTGCATTAAGCCGAAAATCAATGGCAGACAAATCAACAGAAGCAGGACTGTGGTGATAATCGCCAGCTCTCCACTCAATATCAAGGCTTCCCACATAGGTGCAAGTTAGGGAGAAGAATTCAGTCAGGGACGGATGAAGAAGAAAAATGTCAGTTTAGGATTTTATAATGATAGTTTTCAAAAACCGATCTGGCCTCTTTCCCTGCCAAAAACTGTTCAAATGAATGGAGATCGGGATGTGGCTTCAAACTCAACCAAACATGATGCAATGGTACCTCTGTTTCCAGGGGCGTCCAAAAACCGATTCCAATTAATTCATCTACCCCGGCAGCCGACGCAGCGGTAAATGCGGCCTCAATGCTTCCACTGAAAATAAACTGATTGACCTGACCTACATTTTCCCCCAGTATCATTTTTCCCATGTTTTCAGCCTGAATGTCTTCTTTCTCCAACCATTCCTGTGCAGCCAGGCCATAAGGTGCGAGGCTCGGATTGGGCATGGCCCAGGCTGTAAATGTGGGCATCGAAGATTGGCTGGGTAAAAACTCAAGCGGCTTTCTCGTCCAGAACACCAATTGTCCTTCTACCAATGAAAAAGGCGCCTTCAGACCAATCTTCCTTCGATAGAGATATTCAGGATACTTGGCATTGGCAGAGAAAAAGGCATGGAAAGGAGCGCCAGCTTCGATTTGATTGGTCAGCACACCTGAAGAGGCAGAGGAAATGTCGATTTCTGAGCCATGCTTTTCCTCCCAGCGCAGAATCAGTTCATTCATGACCGGACGCAAACTGGCGGCGACAGCAATACGCAAAGGTGCGGTCTTCTCCCCTCTACAGGAAAGAAAACACATACACAAGCAAGCAAACAAGAATTTCTTCATGAATGTGATCAGCCACCGATGGTTGACATAGATTCTTCAATCGGACGATTATTTTGACGCCGTTTTTCTGCTTCGAATCCGTTTTGGGCACGCTGCCCAAAAGCAGATAAAAAGGCCTGTTCAACCACCGCATCATCATTGGAGCTTCGGACAATATCTTTCATATCCAGCACCCCATCATCATACAAACAGGTTTTCAGCTGGCCACGTGCAGTGAGGCGAATACGGTTACAGCTTCCACAGAAAGTGCGGCTGAAAGCAGGAATGACGCCAAAACTTCCCGGGAAGCCTGGAATCTGATAATTGAATGAGGTTGAGTGCGGGCCATCTGTAATCTTTTGCATGTTCGGATAGCGCTCCTTAATTCCCGCCAGAATCTTTTTGTGGTTCCATTCAATACCCTGTTTCCCACCACTCCCGTTAAAAGGCATTTCCTCGATGAAACGTACCCCAATGGGATACTTTTCTGTGAGACCTACCAGTGGCACAATGTCCTCAGTATTTCTCCCGTCCATGACCACAGTATTGATTTTGGTGGGAATGTCCAGCGCCATCATTTTTTCCAAACAGGCCCAGACCTTCTCAAACTCATTGCGGCGGGTGATTTCATAGAAACGTTGTGGATCCAGGGTATCCAGGCTGAGATTCATTGAAGCGATACCCATTGCTTTTAACTCTTCCAGATAGCGGCCGGTGATGACGCCATTGGTGGTGATGTGGACATCTTTGATGCCTTCGATCTCTACCAACTGCTTTAAGAAGTGGATCAAATCCCTCCGTAAAAATGGCTCTCCACCGGTGATGCGAACTTTGGTGATGCCCATGCGTGCAAGCACGCTGACCAGACGCAACATTTCTTCGTAGGTCAACAATTCTTTACGAGCAACATATTGGATACCTTCAGCAGGCATACAATAAAAGCAACGCAGGTTGCAGCGGTCGGTTACCGCGAGGCGCACATAGGTAATTGGCCTTCCGTGATTGTCCAAAATCGGCATATAAGCAAGTTACGAAGGATTTACGGTAATGACGATAAACTTGGAGGCGGGGGTATTGCTGCCTTTGGCACGACTACGGATGGGGACCAGAACATTGGCTTCTGGAAAATAGGCGGCACAGCAGTGGCGAGCGATGTCAAATTTGATTACCCGAAATGACTTTGCGGTTCGCTTTTCTCCTTCAAAATGGCTGTGAATGTCGACCAATTGCCCGTCAAACAGACCTCTGTCTGTTATGTCATCTTCATGCATAAAAATCACCCGGCGACCATTTTTGATACCTCGATATCGATCATCAAGGCCATAGATGGTGGTATTAAACTGATCATGGCTACGGACAGTGGTGAGGATCAGTTGATCGTCCTGTAGTGAGGCAGTGGGTAGGTTATTGATGGTAAAATGTGCCTTTTGGTCGGGTGTATGAAACTGTCCTTCCCGGGCGCCATTGGGCAAATAAAAGCCGCCTGGCTGCCGAACCCTGAGATTGTATTGCCCAAATCCAGGAATACAATCTTCAATCAAATTACGGATGACATCATAGTTTCCGGCTAGTTCAGGCCAATTGATACCAGGCTGTTCGGGCAGGAGCTTTTCAGCCAAACCACAAATGATGGAGACTTCAGAACGCAAATGAGCAGAAGCCACTGCCAAACTGCCTTTACTTGCCTGGACCACCCCCATGGAGTTTTCGATTGAGACAAATTGTTGGCCGCTGGCTTGCAAATCTTCTTCCGAGCGAGCAATGCAAGGCAGGATCAAAGCGGTTTGTCCATGCACCAAATGACTGCGGTTGAGTTTGGTGGAAACTTGTACGGTGAGGCGGCAATTTTGTAAGGCTATGGCGGTAAAATCTGTGTCAGGAGAAGCGGAAAGAAAATTTCCTCCCATAGCAAAAAAGAGCTTGGCTCGACCATCATGCATGGCTTCAATTGCCTCAGCGGTATCGTATCCATGTTTTTGTGGTGGAGAAAAGGCAAATCGCTTTTCCAGGCGATCCAGAAAGGCCTGAGGTGGCTTTTCCCAGATGCCCATGGTACGATCTCCCTGTACATTGCTGTGGCCCCGAACCGGGCAAGTACCCGCACCGCGTTTTCCGATACTTCCTTTCATGAGCAGGAGGTTGACCATCTCACGGATGTTTTCCACTCCATTTTCATGTTGGGTCAATCCCATTGCCCAACAGATGATGATGCGTTCATGTCGGATCAGCAGTTCTGCGGCTGCACGAATTTCGTTTTCCCCTACCCCACTTTTCTCCACCAACTGGTCAAAATCATGCTGCATCACATCCTCTCGTAAAGCCTCCCAGCCTGTGGTTTTGTTAGCAATGAATTCATGGTTAATGACCGAACCTGGCTCCAAAGCATCTGCCTGGATCAGGAGTTGCATCAAGGCTTTTGTCAATGCGATGTCGCCGTTGACGCGGACTTGCAAAAAAATATCTGTCAGTTGGGTAGAATCACCGAGCAACTGACTGGCTTTCTGCGGGTGCGCAAAGCGCATCAGTCCGACTTCCGGAAGCGGGTTAACCGTAATGATTTTGCCACCGTTGGCTTTGCACTGCTGTAAAGCAGTCAGCATACGAGGATGATTGGTGCCGGGGTTCTGACCGACCACCATGATGACTTCTGCCTGATGTAAATCCTCTAGTGTTACGGAGCCTTTCCCAATCCCAAGGGTTTGCGAGAGGCCTTGTCCGCTGGATTCATGGCACATATTGGAACAATCGGGCAGATTGTTGGTACCAAACATTCGAACCATGAGCTGATAGAGGAAGGCTGCTTCATTGCTGGTTCGGCCAGAAGTATAAAAGATTGCTTCGTCAGCTGAAGCAAGTGCATTCAATTCGTTGGTAATCAAATGGAAAGCCTCACTCCATTCAATGGGTTGATAATGCGACTCTCCAGGATGTAAAACCATCGGATGGGTGATCCGGCCTTGTTTTCCCAACCAATAATCCGTGCCCTGTTGCAACTCTTTTACTGAGAAACGGGCGAAGAAATCTGGATCTACGCGTTTGTGTGTGGCTTCTTCAGCGAGGGCTTTCGCACCATTTTCACAGTACTCTGCCAGCAGGGATCGTTTGTCATCTGGGTCAGGCCAGGCGCAGCCAGGGCAGTCAAAGCCCGTCATTTGATTCATTTTCAGCAAAGCTGAAAAGCCATGCAAAAGACCCATTTCTTCCTGAATATGCTGCAGACTGGACTGAACGGCTGGGAGACCACCAGCTTTCTCAGGTAAAATGCTTCGTTGGTCTTGTTCCAGCTGATGGGAGTCTTCTGGTCTGGGGGGAAGTTTGGGCATGAAAGCAATATTTGAGGATAGAAAATACGGCCATATCACTGAAGCAAACAAATTTGCTTTTGCAATATGACCGTATACGTTAACTGCACAAAGAGCCAAGACTTGAAACAGAGATTAATCTTTCACTTTCATCGCCACCGGGTCCCAATGGATGATTTTTTGTCCAAAATAGCTGAGGTTTGTTGCCAGTGCCGGCCCGGCAGCGCGCAGACCAAAGGCGGCATCTTCCACGACACTTTTCTTTTCCCGTACCGCATGGAAGAAATTGGCATGATGATCCAGGTCAGAGCTATAGCCTTTGGGATTGAGGTATTCCATTTCCTCTGGTTCACTGACCTGCGGTCGGGGAACAGGGTATTTTTCAGCATACCATTCTTTAAATGCCTTTTGTTCTGTTTCGCTAAAGGTCTTAAAGGAATCCCATCCACCAAAGCCAGGCGCTTGCGGCAATTTGTTCCGGCGCACCTTCAGGCTGCCCCAGCGAATTTGCATTTCTCCTTCTGAACCGATTAGTCGCAGCCCAGAACCACCACCTGAGCCATCCACGAAATTGACACGCATTTGCACATTGAAGGCGGCATGGGTATCCGTTTCGGGATAATCATAACTCCCCAGGATCACATCCGGCACATCGCGTCCGTCCTGCCAATGACGCAAGCCCCCAGTTGCGTAAATTTTCTCCGGTCCATTGCTATCCAGGATAAAATGAAGGCCAGAAAACAGATGGACAAATAAATCGCCTGCGACTCCCGTTCCGTAAGCCTGATAGTTCCGCCAACGGAAAAAGTGCATGGGATCATAATCGACTTTGGGTGCATCTCCCAGAAAGGCTTTCCAATCGATGGTTTTCAAGGAAGCATCGGTAGGAATCGAATATTGCCAAGCCCCTAAATGTGAGAAACGGTCATTGTATACTTCGGCCACGATCAATTTGCCTAAGACACCCGATCGGTATATTTCACGGGCTTTTTCATACAAGATGGAGCTCACTCTCTGGCTGCCCACTTGTAAAACCTGCCCACTGTCCGCGGCAGCCTGAATGACAGCATGTCCTTCATCCAGATGATGAACCATGGGTTTTTCACAATAAACGGCTTTGCCTGCTTTCAAGGCTGCAATGCTGATGTGATCATGCCAGTGGTCAGTGGTGGCCACAATCACAGCATCGATGTCCTTACGGTCGATGATCTCCTGAAAATTACGCGTGGTCTGGATCTGGTTTCCATAGACTTCCTTTGCACGGATAAGTCTCCCATCATACAAATCACATACTGCAACCAATTCGGTTCCCGGGACCTGTATGGCCGTGTTGGTGTTGTTGAACCCCATGATACCCATGCCGATGGTGGCAAAGCGAATTTTGTCATTGGGTTGAAAAGTGGTTTTGGGCAAAATCAGTTCCTGCCTGGTAGTCTGGCTCAAAACGGCTGTTGGCGCAACGGTGGTCAGGAGGCTGGTACCAGCGATACGCCGGAGAAATGCGCGACGGGATTGTTCTTTCATAGGGTTTGGGTTGAATTCTATGAAAGCTACATCTCTGATGGGATAATTCCGTCCTTTTTGGCGGGGAAAGCTGGTATTTTGCGATGGTGGGCCGGGTTTAAACCCGGGAATTCGTGTGCTGCTGTGGCACAGCGGATACGGTTTTCTCTCGCAGAAAGGGATCCGTTGTACGAAGCAGGCGGTTCGCCGGGCGTCGCCCGGGTGGACGGCTGCGCGGGGTTTAAACCCCGCCCGATTCACTGGAACACCGCTTCGGAAGCCTCCCTTGCCTTCGCCACTGTCGTCCGTTGTCCATCGACAATACCGGCAATAAAGGCATCTTGTAGGCCCATGTCATGCACATCACGCAGAAAAGCCTCTGCATCCTCAAATGTCGAGAAGCGGCCCAACACATATTTATTCAGTTCTGCACTTTTCACTTTCGAAAAGCGCACCAGTTCTTCATTATAAGCCTGTACATCAAAATGAGCAAAAGCACCGATCTGCACTTCAAAACCAACCGATAAGGGTTCGCCAGTGGCTTCACGAAAACGGGCATTTTCCTGCCTGAGATTTTGCACTGTTTGGGAAAGACTATCGTGTTTACTCCATAATTTACGGTAACGTGCTTCGTAATCAATGGTATCACACGCA
>JBCBZF010000685.1:0-4015 GCA_039815525.1 Bacteroidota bacterium
AGCGGCTTTCTGGCGGATGTGAGTATCAAAACCGGAGAGTGAAACATAGAAGACAGAGGTCTCCACGCCGGAAATGATCAACTCCGCAATCAGGCGCATTTTTTTCCCAAACTGATTGGCGGGATATTGATTATTGGCCCGAAAAGTGCGGCTTTTTTCATGCAGATATTCCGCAGAGTGTACCGTTTCAGTGAGAGTTTTATAAAGATAATCCAGTTCGGCATGGCCCTGCGCGGCAGAGGTTTGCCGTTGTTCTGCCAGATGCCGTAGCCAGGGATCCTGGGTGGCCCGGAAGAGCCGTTTGGGGTCCTGCGTGGCCATACCCTTGCTGTCGCGGCCTTTGACCGCGAGGCTGAGCGTATCGTCGATTTCGACAAGTTTGTGCGGTTGGGCGCAGCCGCTGCAACTATTGTCCAGATAGCGCCCCAACCAACCACTGTCCCAGTATTCATCCGAGCCACTACCAGAATGCCAGATGTCCATCGAACGAAAATGTGAACGATTGGGATTGGGATAGCCGACACTGTTGAGAACGCTCATCTCTCCTGCATCAAAAAGTCCCCCAATCGATTCCAGAGCGGGATTGAATCCAAAGTGATCATCGAGTCGAATCAGATCATTTTCCCGAAAGGACAAGGAAGGCCGGGCATTGTAATAGAGATCATCTGCATAGGGGACAATGGTGTTGAGGCCATCATTCCCTCCAGACAATTGAATCACCACCAGTTTACGGCCATCAGCGGCAAAAGTCTTTTTGCCCAGTCCAGACAAAAAGTTGGGCATCATCATCGAAGCAGAAGCAAGAGCAGATATTTTCAGAAAATCGCGACGTGAATTCATTGTCAAAAGTTGGGAGGTTAACAAAACTGATACTCAGGCGTACAGAGCAGGCGCATGACCAGGATTTTAAATTTTTCCAGGTCATTCTTGCCACGGACAAATTGAGCCAATGTCTCCTGATCTAGCTGTTGGGCAGGAAGTTGCAGGAAGTAGTCCCGCATTTCGTGAATCAATTCTGTGCGGGAGATCTTCTGGAAATGGCGGAGCATTTTGTCCCATTCTATCACCGCCTGCAGTTTTTTCAGGAGTTTCCGATCTCCTGCTTTGATGACATCTTCGTTCCCGGCAAAGGCATCTTTGCCTTGAACCTCTAGCTCTGCCGCCATGATCAAGGCCATTGGAATCCGCAGGCGCGTCATCAACGAACTGCTGTCGATCCAGGCTTTGCCTTCCGGCCAGCCAGAAACATTGGGGGGATTAAACAAAACCTGCCCCAGAACCCGCTGGATCAACAAGGGCCCATCTTTATCCGTAAAATACAGATTCAGATTTCGCATCAGATGGACGATGTATTCCACCGGGGATTTGATGCGGCGGCCCATATGCTTTGTTTCATAAAAATGGTCCGAACTGAACATCAGAAAGAGCAAAGCCGCAATGTCATAATTGGTGTCATAAAAATGTTGGGCCCAGCTTTTCACTACGGCCGGATCTATCTCCTGGTTGACAAAGTAGCGATAGAGTTTTTCCGTGATAAAGTGGGCGGTTTGCGGATTGGCAAGCACCATATCAAGGATTTCCTCCCCACCAAAGTTGCCTTTCTGGCCCATGAAGCTTTTTTCGCCCCGATCATGCTGAAACCGCCGGAAGACAAATTCGCCCTTCAAATTGCTGGACCAACCCGTAAAGGCACGCGCTGCTTCCTTGATATCGGTTTCTGTATAGTGTCCTCTACCCAGGGTAAAGAGTTCCAGCAGTTCGCGGGCAAAGTTTTCATTGGGATGATCCTTGCGATTTTGCTGATTGTTGAGAAAGCGTAGCATCCCAGCATCTTTGGAAATCGCATGTAGCATCTCCTGGAACGATCCCAGGGCATGCTGCCGCAGCAAATTGTTTTGGCGGACGGTCGCACCAAATTGAAGCGGCAATCTACAGGCAAAGTGATCATGCCAAAAGAGCGTCATCTTCTCCCGCAACTGATGAGGGGAATTTGCCATGCGATTGATCCAGCCGACATTGAGGCTCTTGATCGAGTCCCGCTGGCTCATTTTGAGGGCTTTACGCTCTTCATCACTTAGCATTTTCAGCTCCTGGCGTGAAAACTGTTTGATTTCCCCGGTTTCCAGTGGCTCAAAGCGTTCTGATTGTTTGAGAAGCTTTTTGACCAGTTTCTCCCGGCTGAGCTTTCGATCCTTTTGCCAGTTGGCAAGCGTGTATCCGAAAGCAGCCCGCTGATAGAGGTGCTTATATTCCTTGACGTCCATTGATTTATTTTCCGTGTTTGTTGTTTAGATGAAAAAATCAGGCAAAGGTTTAATCTAAGGACGGATCAAATCAGCAGCGCCCCTATTTTGAAAAAAAATTATGCTTCTTTCCAACTTTCGAAGCTGGGACATAATCCTTATCTTGAATCTATCAGTGAAACCATCCCCATATGAAATCTTCCAAGAAACAGAAGCACGATTACGTTGATGTAGAGGTCCACGAAGTGTATGAGACCGATCCTTTTGAAAGTCGCGGTGTCACCGATTTGGTGGAAATTGAGCGCGAGCAGCCAGTAGGCAAAAAGAAGAAACGCAAGAATAAATACGGATGGGCATTCTTCCTCTGCAGCATGTTTCTGGGCCTGGCTTTTATTCCTTTTGTACAGCCACCAACTTCCATTATGGCGGGTCTGGGCATCGGCTTCCTGTTTTTTGTAGATCCGATATACGACAAAGTCATGGACCTGATCGAACGGATTTAGGTCAAGAGATAAAGACGCACGCACAACCATCGCACCACACACTGTATGATGAACCATTCAGCAGGCGGAAGTTCTTCTGTCTGCTGAAATCTGTTTCTAGGTGTTTGGTCTTCGCTTAATTTTGCGTTTCACGAAGCAGGACTCTTCTTGTTATAGTAGTTTTCAGAAGAAGGAAATATACATTCAGAAGCATAGGGGTTGGGGGCGTTAACCGTCTTGATTTCCATCGTAATTTCAGTTGTTTCTGCATCGATATCATAGACGATTGCATCCAATCGTTCTACTTTCTTTTCGCGTACAACTCCAAGATCATATCCAGACGCCATCCGGGCGATTTGAGCATCTATTGAATCTGACTTAGGCTGTTTGGGCACTGGGGTATTCGACTGGTTTTCTTCTCGAAGTTGGAGCAATAAACAGTATTCACATTTTTGTTCCTTGGAAAGACACATATTAGTAGAGGAGATATGTATCGTCTCATTGATTCTTTCGGCGCAACTGCGGAGTTGCTTAATGGTATTAATATGAGGATGGCGATATCGTTTACCAGCAGAAAATACGATATGCCTGTTCACACCTTTTGGTTGGCTGGCAAACTGCCTCTTCCACATATCAATAGAAGAGGACTTCTGCGAACCATGGTGCGCTCCTTTGATGAAGTGGGCATCAAATCCAGGCATCCCCGTTGTACCTAAACGGTTCTTATCATAATCTTCAATACAATCACGCAGGATTGTATCATTGAGATCTCCACCAAAAAATAATTTGGCTTGCCCAAATTGGAATAAGAGAGCTGAAGACAAATTATTCTTATCTATTCTTTTAGCCTTTATTTTTCTTGTTTGGGATTGAGTAAGTTCTGGTTCTTTTTTACGGACCTCAGTCTCTTCATTATTCTGTTCGGAATCCCTTAATAATCGATCTATCAATTTTTTCTCCGCATTTGCGACTTCTTCCGCATATTTTTTTATATGTTTTGGTAAAGGTGCCATTGTATATGCTTTTACTGCTCCACCCAGTTCCCCATGTAATGGTTTGATCCCAACGGTTTCTCTGAATACGAACTCGGTATTTAGTTGCTCCAACATTCTTTCCAAAAATATTTTTAGCGCTTTCGCGTGAAAGTTAGTCCGGCGCTTGGGAGAAGCTTCTTTGGTATCCTTCTTCTTCCGCAGTTCCTTCTTTACGAGCTCCAGCATATTCCGGTAAATATTCATCTCTGTCCCTCCATATACCCATACTTGCTCTGGAAGCATTTTATTTCTTTTG
>JBCBZF010000388.1:0-6161 GCA_039815525.1 Bacteroidota bacterium
GTGGGTAGCTCCCCTGTGCTGCACCATTCGGGTTAATCGTCAGCTGAAAGGTGTCGGGTAGATTGACAGTCGTTTGATCGAAACTTGCGATTGCCCCAGTTGGAAGGCCTAATAAGTTCAGGTTGACAGGTCCCATTGCTCCGCCTTGCGGATTAATGAAAAAATCATACACTGCCTGATCTGGATCACATACACTTTGATCTGCATCATTAACAGATGAAGCAACTGCGTCTTGTGTGGGAGTGGTAATGATAAAGTCTTGATCAGAGATGTCAAAAAACACATTGTCAGCAGCCTGAACCCGGATACGGTTTTCAATCCCAGGCGTTGCCGGTACGACAATGACGGCAGAACCTGTATTGGGTACCTGAGAAGCAATCGTCAGTGGATACGTAATGCCACCATCATTCGACAACATGATATCCACCAATTGGCAATTCACCGGAGCCTGATCCGTATTAGCGACATCCCAGCTGACCGTTTCAAAAGAGCCAGCAAACCAGGAGACCGCAGTATTGGGTTGCATGACCACAAAAGGTCCGGCTTGATCACTGACGATCAATTGCTGATCCGCCTCAGCAGTGCAGCCAAACCCCATTTGAGCATCACGAACGGTTACCCTGAAATTCAAGGTACGGGAAACTGATGGCAAGACTTCCCAGGTTGGGGTCTGATTGGCGGCAATGGCCTGAATGTTGGGGAAAGTACGGGTATTGGTATCGACTGGGATGAAAGAGCGGAAAAGAGGGCCTTGCGAGAAGGTAGGCTGTGGAGCATTTGCGGCTAATGCATTATCAAATTGCTCCCAACAGTATGTAAGTGGGTCACTATCTGGATCGTTGCCGTTTGCTGTTAATACAAACGGAGTAGATATCGGAATAAAATATGAATTACCAGCTGAAACTACTGGGGGATTATTATTGGTACCTGGAAAAACTGCACAAGAAGTCCCGTTTATCCAAAAATGCATTTCTTCCAGGCTGATCGCATGAAAATAAGGATCACTGTTAAACTGAACATTAGGATTACAAATTCCAGCATATCCCATGATCGTTGATCCACTTCCTGGTTCATAAGCGGTACCTGCAACAACATTGCAATCTCTCACGTTTGGGATAGGGGTTAGGTTCTGGGTGTGATTTCCACCAAACTGATGGCCAATTTCATGGGCAACAAAATCAATGTCAAAAGCATCACCAGTTGGATTTGGCAATCCAGTCGCAGCCCTGCCTTTCCGGTTATTCACACACAAGGACTGAAAACTTGCTAAGCCCCCCCCAGTTGTGCCAAACAGATGACCGATGTCATAGTTTGCAGAACCAATAACACTGTTAATATTATTGTGGTTCTGAATAAGGATTGCACCTGTAGGCTGTCCAGGGGAATAAGGATCTGTAGCAGGATCAGTGTAAATGATTAAATCATTATTCGCAATCAGAATAAGGCGTACGCCTAAATCAATTTCATATACCTGATTCACTCTATTTACACTTGTTATAATACCAGACAAGCCTAAAGCAACTGTTCCTCCCAAGGCATTTGTATACTCTCCTTTTGCAGCCATGGCCAGGCGGTACGTCCGAAACTGGCAGTCCCCAGCACGCTGCCCGTCGGGCAGATGTGGCGTTTGATGCCGAACTTCATCCTCTACATGGCATTGCCAGTGGTCATGGCCCTCTTTGATCAGATCCTGACGGTAAAAAGAAATATAATGCTCCGTGTCGCCGAAGTACATCGGGTCGACAAAACGCTGCCCTTTGGCAGAAAGAATCATGGCCCGAAATCCATGCTCAGTCAGGTCGAGCGCCAGACGAGCCGTCGGATCATCAATCCCCATTCCACGGTAAACTTTGAACTGTGGGTACTTTGCAGCCAGGCCCGGTTCCATCATATCGATTTCCACAATCCGAAAGCCTTCGAATCCGCCTTCCGGATGTGGCAGGTATAGCACTTGTCCACTCCCATGTGCCTGTTGGGCGTCAATATGCGGAACGGTTTGCAGTTGCTGTTGCAATTGCTGCATATCCAGACGCATGGTCTGGTAGACGGCCGCCTGGTTCATGACACGGGCACGCTGCGGAATACTGGATTCGGAAACTGATTGCCACAAACCCAGTGGGCTGCGATGTATCTGCGCATCACCCAGATTCCAAATCAACGCGATAAAAGAAATAAAAAGGGTAAGTCTTCTCATGAGGGTATTACGTCTAGTCTCGCAAAATACAAAATTTCAACAAGGTGAATGTCGGCTTTTTTGCCAAACGGTTAGTATATACCTAATTGTATATCAGTGAACTACAGGAAGTTAATTTACAAATGGCAGGTTTATGTCCTAATGATCAAAAATTCTCAAATGAGACAGGAAGTGAATTTTAGGCAAAAAACATAAAAGTAAGAGGTAGAGCATTGCACTCTACCTCTGTTACTACACACACTAGAACCAATTAAACATATTTTGAGAGTTATCTCTTTCGAAGTTTGGTATATAAGGAACAACCAAAAGCAGCACTACCCTACTCTTTATTCAGGTCTTTTTTGATTTTTTACAAAAAAAAGAAGGCATGGTTTCCCATGCCTTCTTGGATCAATTATCTATCAGCCTGTTCAGCTGTTGTTTTCAGCGCGGATCTGATTCAAGGCACTCCCTGCCCGGAACCAACCAATCTGCATATCATTCAATGTATGATTGACCTTGATGGTGTCGCTGCTGCCATCTGTATGATGCAGAACCAGGTCAACAGCCTTACCAGGCGCGAGGTCTGCAACTTTCAAATCAATGGTATCGTCTTCCTGGACTTTGTCATAATCAGCAGGCTGATCAAACGTCAGGGCCAGTACACCTTGTTTTTTCAGGTTCGTCTCGTGGATACGAGCAAATGATTTGACGATCACAGCGCGTACCCCCATATGACGTGGCTCCATGGCCGCATGCTCGCGTGATGAACCTTCGCCGTAGTTTTCATCTCCGAAGATCACCGTCTGTATGCCTTCATTGCGGTATACACGTGCCACTTTTGGGGTCTCGTCGTACTCACCATTCAGTTGATTCTTGGTATTCGGAATCTTGGTGAAGGCATTGACAGCACTCAGCATCAGGTTGTTGGAGATATTGTCAAGGTGTCCCCGATAACGCAACCATGGTCCAGCCATCGAAATGTGGTCGGTGGTACATTTACCGTAAGCCTTGATCAGGATTTTGAGACCCGTGATGTCTTTGCCATCCCAAGGCTCAAAAGGTGTCAGCAATTGCAGACGCTCCGAGTCAGGGGCAACCGTAACGTCCACGTCACTGCCATCGGCCATTGGCGCGATGAAACCAGCGTCTTCGACATCGAAGCCTTTTTCCGGCAATTCATCGCCAGTTGGCGGATCCAGTCTAACTGCCTGTCCATCTTCGTTGACCAGGGTATCCGTCAGCGGATTGAAGGTCAGGTCGCCAGCAATCGCAAAAGCAGTTACAATCTCAGGAGAAGCCACAAAGGCGTGGGTATTGGGGTTACCATCATTCCGCTTTTTGAAGTTTCGGTTAAAAGAGGTGATGATGGAGTTTTTGCGGTCAGGGTCATCTGTATGACGCGCCCATTGACCGATACAGGGTCCACAAGCATTGGCCAGAACGACGCCGCCGATATTTTCAAAAGCGCCCAGTTGACCGTCTCGCTCTACGGTGAAGCGCACCTGCTCAGATCCAGGCGTAATGGTAAATTCAGCTTTGGCTTTGAGTTTTTTGGCAACGGCTTGTTTGGCCAGGGAAGCAGCACGATCCAGGTCTTCATAAGAAGAGTTGGTACAGCTTCCAATCAGTCCCACTTCCAGTTCTTGTGGATAGCCATTGTCGCGAACCGCTTGCGCAAATTGAGAAAGAGGCCAGGCCGCATCCGGTGTAAATGGCCCATTGATGTGTGGTTCCAACTCGTCCAGGTTGATTTCGATTACCTGGTCGAAATATTGGTCCGGATTGGCATAGGCATCTGCATCACCCGTAAGGTGCTCCGCAATTGCGTCCGCCAATTCAGCTATTTCTGCACGACCAGTTGCCCGGAGGTAACGAGAGATCGATTCATCATATCCGAAGGTAGAGGTCGTCGCACCAATTTCAGCCCCCATATTACAGATGGTGCCTTTACCGGTAGCGGACATGCTACGCGCCCCTTCACCGAAATATTCGACAATCGCGCCAGTACCTCCTTTTACGGTCAGAATCCCAGCTACTTTCAGAATGACGTCTTTCGGGGAGGTCCAACCATTCATACTACCCGTGAGGTGAACCCCAATCAATTTGGGCATTTTCAGCTCCCACGGCATGCCAGCCATGACGTCTACCGCATCCGCTCCACCAACGCCAATTGCAATCATCCCCAATCCACCTGCATTGGGTGTATGGGAATCAGTTCCGATCATCATTCCACCGGGAAAAGCATAGTTTTCTAGTACTACCTGGTGGATGATGCCAGCGCCTGGCTTCCAAAAGCCAAGACCATATTTATTGGATACAGACGCGAGGAAGTCATATACCTCACGGTTGGTATTGATCGCCGTATCGAGATCCTCATCCGCTCCAACCTTTGCTTGAATGAGGTGGTCGCAATGCACAGTGGAAGGTACTGCAACTTTTTCCTTACCAGCCATCATAAATTGCAACAAAGCCATCTGGGCGGTTGCATCCTGCATGGCGACCCGGTCCGGTGCAAAGAAGACATAGTCTCCTCCCCGCTCATACTCCTGTAGAGGGGAATCAGGATGCAGATGGGAGTACAGATTTTTTTCAGTCAGAGTGAGCGGCCGCCCTAACTTGGTTCTTGCAGCGGTGATTCTGTCTGGCATAGCTGCATATGCCTGTTGAATCATATCTAAATCAAACACCATACGTCAATGATTTTTCGGCAGTAAACGGAGGGATGAAATTGGGGCAAAGAAACGGATTGCTGCGTTGAATGGCAAGCTTTTACCCCATCCTTTCCCTATCTGTGTGTACTGATTTCACCTTACATTTGTTCTTGTTGTAAGCGGTTCCGAAAAATCGGCGGGATGATTCTGAGAAAATATATCAGCATAAGGCTAAGCGTGAACGAGTTCTCGCGCTGCCTGTTCTCTTTTATAAATCCTCTCTTCGAGGCGATTTTTCCAGCTTCTTTGTAGTAAATATTGATCAGTGGAAACGGGAAACCTCATCATGGTCATTTCCCCGTTTATGCTATTTGCTTTCTTTTCGCGTGTACCAACAACCTGTCCGTCTGCAAACATTCGTTTATAAAAACTCAGATGTTCACTTACAAAGCTAAAAAAGCCAGTCTCCGCATGATGATAAAAGGCAAGTTCCATCAGTGCCAACTGTAGATGCAACATCATCAGTCTATGATGGGGGGGATGATCGGCAATGGCCAGTCTCCAGGCTGAGAAGGCGACCTTCCCTTCTAAATCTACATCTGATAAATCTTCTTCGAAGAGATCGTAATTGTATAACTCCTGTATGCTGCGGGTGTGGGTAAATGATACAGTTCCCATTATTTCTTTCCCCCACATCGCTGCAAGCACAATGGTATTGTCCAATTCATCCAGGTGAAGATTGTTACGCAACAGACCAGATTCGTTTTCAGGACAGATTCCTCTTTTCCTAAATGTATGATAAGTAAGACGATGAATGGTGTCCAATTCTGTTCGTTTGTCGATCATACGAACGACATACTGTCTCTTTTTTCCAAGCATAACCGAAAATGATAGACCGAGATCAGGCTTTAACCCCGGCAATACTATACACACCGAGAATGCCAAAAACACTCTCTTCTTCAATGTGCTGATGGATAGCAGCCAGTAATTCATCAGCAGTGGGGTCGCCAACTTGTTCAGCAACCTGGATCTGTTCTTTCTTGAAGGAGGTGGTAATGTCAATAAATGAGCGGATACCAATCATATCTGAATCGACCTTGATGATATCCAGCCGAGGATGTGTAAAGCCTGTGTCCAGGAGATGATTTCGCAAGGCCTTTCCGATTAAACGGTTGCCACCTCTGGCGGCCTGATGGATAATCGCCAGCTCACGCAATTTTTGAAACGCAGGCAGGTCTGGATAAATCGATAACCATTCATCATTGACGTCCATGATATGGACAGTTCCACCAGGTCGGAGCACCCGGTAGATAGATTGCAGGGCTTTCTCCGGA
>JBCBZF010000316.1:0-6748 GCA_039815525.1 Bacteroidota bacterium
TCAAGGATTTTTGCATCGGTTGCGGCCTGAAAGGTGACGACCACTGCAATCGGTGCAATCACCAGTACCGAGAGCCAGGCACCCATCCAAGGTTCCATGACATCCTCTTTGGTAAACTTTTTCCCATAGGTAGTCAGGATGTAAAAAAGCATGAAGAAGATGATAGAAATCAAAGCCGGTGGCCCCAGTCCGCCTTTGCGGATAATGGCCCCGAGAGAGGCCCCAATCAAAAGAAAGAGCAGACAATTAAATGGTAAGGCCCATCGAAAGTGATATTCGTAGCGGTAATTTCGATCGTTGCGGGCATGATCTGCTTTCTTCTTGATCATGAATTCCAGGTAGCTCTTAATGGCTCGACTGTTGACCAAGGCCTTGGACGCAAGGGCAATATTGGTGTTGGCATCGAAGCACTCCAGTACATTTTTCCCTTCCAGATCCACTACCGCAACCGGCTGGGCCAGATTCACAGAGTCTCGGCCACGGGTAATAAAAAGCGAATCAATTTTATTATAACGCGCCAGTTGCTTCAGTGATTTGTCGCGGTAATTGTCACTCACTCCTGTCAGACTGTCTATCGCCGAAAGCAATTCGACCCGTTTCATCACAATCTGGTGCCGAAACTGTTTTTCATCTGTTCGGTTCAAATCAAAGCCTTCCAATTCAAATTGGTAGTACAATGAATCAAAATAGGTTCGTCCATACGGAATGCCTTCTGGCTGCCCCTTGGTCGGTTTATACTCCTGATGGCGGTTCCCAGCAAATAAGATCATCTGCATTTTATTCCCGGCCATTTGCATAAAAGCCGAATCAGCCATGATCACGTCTACATTGCCACGATTCTCTGTATGATCATAAATCATGATGTCATACAAAGCACCCGTGCCAACATTTTTATCCGCAATTCGGATCACATAACCATCAATGTCCGAATAGAAATAACCAGGTTTGATGGCCACTTCTGGCTTTTTTCTCTGTACATCATAAAGCAAACTGAAGAACTTGAGATTAGCGGTAGGAATGATATCGAAGGAAACCAGGACGGAAAACAGCGTCAGCAAGAGGGTAAAGAAAAAAACCGATCGGATGGTTTTGAACAGTCCAATGCCACAGGCTTTCAAAGCAGCCAATTCGTAATGTTCTCCCATACTACCGAAGGCCATCAGAGAGCCAGCCAGAATCGCCACCGGCAATGCTGTCAGAGACAGTCGCCCCGCCGCGTAGGAAAACAACTTCCCCAGCACGACCACGTCAACCCCTTTTCCGAAAATTTCTTTCATGTACAAAGCCATGAACTGCATCACCAGAATGAAGAGCGCAATGAAGAAGCTCATGATAAAGGGGCCGAGATAGGCGCCTAAGGTCATTCTGTCAATTCGGTTGATCACTGGCTTAGTTTTTCAGAAAGTGATGGATCAGAATGAAAAGGTTGGTTATTCAGTCTTTTGTCCGGCTAAAAGGTACAAAATCGCCATCCGGGTTGCCACGCCATTCTGCACCTGTTCCAGGATAATGGACTGCTCTGAGTCAGCAACTTCACTGGTAATTTCTACCCCGCGGTTGATCGGACCGGGATGCATGATCACCAGCTTTTTATTGAGACTGTCCAACAAAGGCATATTGAGCTGATACATCATGGAGTATTCCCGCAAGCTGGGAAAATACTTGATATCTTGTCTTTCTAGCTGGATGCGGAGCATATTGGCAGCATCACACCATTCCAGAGTAGATTTCAGATTATAGTCTACTTCTACCCCAAGTTCGCTGATATATTTTGGGATCAAGGTTGGCGGGCCACATACACGGACCTTGGCGCCAAGTTTTTGTAAGGCAAAAATGTTGGATAAGGCCACACGACTGTGGGTAATATCACCGACGATGGCCACTTTCAGACCTTTGAATTCCCCAAACTGCTCTCGCAGAGAAAAACAATCCAGCAGCGCCTGCGTGGGATGTTCATGGGTTCCATCGCCAGCATTGATGATCTGAGCAGGAATATGTTTGCTCAGAAAAACCGGTGCCCCGGGATGTGGATGGCGCATCACGATCATATCCACCTTCATGGCCAGAATATTGTTGACCGTGTCCAGCAGGGTTTCGCCTTTTTTTACGCTGGAGGATGAGGCAGAAAAATTGACCACATCAGCGGAGAGGCGTTTTTCAGCCAGCTCAAAGGAAATTCGGGTCCGGGTAGAGTTTTCAAAAAACAAGTTGGCGACCGTGATGTCACGCAGGGAAGGGACTTTTTTGATGGGTCGGTTAATGACTTCTTTGAAGTTTTCCGCCGTCTCAAATATAGAGTGCATGTCCCCGGCTGTGATGTATTTAATCCCGAGAAGATGCCTGGTGCTAAGTGCCATATGGTTTGATTCGATCGTCTGTTGGCCTCAGAAAAAGGCTCATGTTTGCGAAACAAGAAAAACGTCATCATTGCCGCCCGCCTCAGTCAATTCAACGGATACCCGCTGCGTTTCAATCGTGTCCACTTCGATGCCGACATAGCTTGGCTCAATGGGCAGTTCCCGACTGCGCTTACGGTCAACCAGAACCAATAACTCTACTGATTGAGGCCTTCCATAGGCCAACATCGCATCCAGAGCAGCGCGGACAGAACGCCCGGTATAGAGCACATCATCAACGAGAATCACCCGTTTGTTTTCGATCAAAAAGTCAATTTTGGTCTGATTAGGGACCAAAGGACTTTCTCTACGTCGAAAATCATCGCGAAAAAAAGTGGTGTCAAGTTCTCCCATTGGCACATCCGTTTCTGGCACCAGCTCTGCAATCATGTCGCAAAGGCGGCGGGCCAGGAAGACGCCCTTCCGCTGGGCGCCAAGGATGACTGTGTCGGAGAAATCACCATAATTTTCCAGCAATTGATGACACAATCGCTGTAAGGTAACGCGCAATTTTCCGGCGGGGAACAGATTGAGTTTTCCTGCTTCCATATCGAAGGACAAAAATGCGAAAAATTCCTTGACCAAAGCAATACAAAAAGCCACCCATTTCTGGGTGGCCGGGGATTTGTGAAAGGCGATACAATATCCTGGATTTTTTTAGCAGGAAAATGGCTGAGTGCCGGCGGCCGGTCGCTGCTCCGACCACCAGGCAACTCAGTCCTCCCTTATGCTTTGGTGTTGTGTGCAGTGGTTGTTTGTCATGTACATGGGATAGACGAACGGGTTTGATGAAATACATCCGGCATTCAGATTTTTTTTTACTTTTCATCAAAGGCCAGGGAGACTGATCAGGAGGTAAAACAAAATGTCCCCAAACAAAAAGCACCTCCCCGACAGGGAAGGCGCTAACACACCACCAAAAGACAAACTAATTCTTCAGGCCATGTGGAAACTGGTGGCTTCGTTTCCGGCCGATATTTTTTTAGCGACGTCCGCCGCGGCTGCTACTGCGTCCAACTGAACGGCTGGATCGGCTGCTGCTGGAGCGTCCCACGCTGCTGCGTGAGCTGGAAGAACGTCCTACGCTGCTTGAGCGAGAGGAGCGGCTGGGTGCGGAGCGGACACTGCTGGAACGGCTGCTGCGTGAAGGACTGCTTACACGTCCGCTGCTGCGTGAGCTACTGGAGCGCCCTACGCTGCTACGAGAGCTTGAAGAGCGTGAGGGGCGAGAAACAGAACCGCTTCTTGATCCGGAAGATGGGCGGCTGTACCCACTGCTCCGGCTGCTGCTACGCGATGGGCGGCTGAAGCTTCCGCTCCGTGAGGAACTGCTGCGGCCAACATTGCTGCTACTGCTCCGTGAGGGACGGCTAACGCTTTCACTTCTTGAAGAACTGCGTCCCACATTGCTGCTGCTCCGGCTGCTGGATGGACGGCTGTAAGCCTCATTTCTGGAAGAGCTACGTCCTACATTGCTGCTGCTCCGTGAAGGGCGATCGTAGGAGCTGCTGCGTCCGCGATTAGACGGGCGGCTGAAGCTCTCGCTACTGCGAGAAGAACTGCGACCGATATTGCTGCTGCTACGGGAAGGGCGCTCATAAGAGCTTCCTGAGCGAGAAGAACGTCCGCTGTATATGCTGCCATTGCTGCGTGATGGACGGCTATAGCTTTCATTTCTGGAAGAACTGCGGCCAATGTTGCTGCTACTGCGAGTCGAACGATCATAGGTTCCAACTCCGGAAGTGCTGCGACGGCTGCGGCCGATGTCTCCACTGCGTGAAGAACGGTTGTAACGATCTACACCAGAGGTGCTGCGCGTACTGCGGCCGGAGTTGATCCCAGCGGTTCGTCCGCGGCCACTGCGGCTGCTATTATAAGTAGACTGGTCTCTTACAGAGCGTACATTCCGTCCGCTGGTCCGGGTTCTGCGAGAAGGCAAACGGTCATACAGGTGGCTCCTGCTGTCGTTAGATGCCGTGTAATATCCGGTCTGGCGGGCGTTCCGGGTGGTACGACGGTACCAGTAATTGCCACGGTTCGATCCGGTGAAAGCGTCTGCATATCCGTCGCGGTATCCATTGCGATAGCCACGGTTGTAGCCTCTGGCATATCCGCGGTTCCAGCCGCGGTTGAATCCACGATTCCATCCTCTGTTCCAGCCGCGGTTCCAGCCCCAGCCACCACCCCATCCCCAGGAGTTGTAGTTGACAATCGGGCAGTAATCCCAGCCACCATAATAATGGTAATCATTGAATCCCCAGGGGTTCCAACCAGAGGTGTAGACCACGTTGGCATTCCAGCCTCCGCCCCAACCCCAGTTGTAGCCGACGTTGACAAAGGCGCGGTTTCTCCGCCATGGGCTGTACCAATAGTTCCAACGATCCCAGTAAGAAGTACCGATGACAAAGTAAACGTCGCTGGTAAAATACGGGTCGTAATAGCTCCAGTAATCATTGGTCGCAACTTCTACATGGAAGCGGCGCAACCGCCTGGAGTAGTAAAAATCATCAAAATCATCGTCCCAGTAGTCATCATCCCAGCCATCGTGCTGCCCTAAGGCAGTGGTCGTGGCATAGGAGCTGAGCAAGCTGCTGTTTTTTGACAGGCTTACAGACCTATCCAGCAGAGAGGACGACCCAATGCTCAGGCTGGCAGAACTGGTAAACCAGAGGCCAAATACCATTAACATTGTGAGGGCAGTCGGTTTCATCTCCTTCATATTCGTATAGGTAAAGAATAAATTCATAGGTGGTGTCTCTACTGTTTTACTCCAAAAAGCATATTTCCGTTGGTCAAAACTAGTCGATTTTAGCAGGCGTGTCATTCGTTTGAATAAGCGTGAAGACCTGCTTTTTTGTCAGGGAGCATGGATTGTGTATCTTCGCCAAAAGCAACAAATAATTTGAAATTCACAGACTTAGAGCTGGCGCCCGATTTGTTGTATGGCATTCAGGCGCTGGGCTTTGAAGAAACCACCCCTATCCAGGAAGCTGCCATCCCGCTCGTACTTGACCACAAAGATATCATTGCCTGCGCCCAAACCGGCACCGGTAAAACTGCAGCATTCCTCATTCCGACCATTCACAAACTGATGCAGGAAGAAAGTGCCCATTCACGGGTCCTGATCGTGGTCCCAACCCGGGAGCTAGCCCTGCAAATTGACCAAAACGTTGATGCCCTCTCCTATTTTACCGGCATATCATCAGTCGCTATTTATGGAGGGAAAGAAAAGAATAATTGGGATCGCCAGAATTTTGGGATCAAAAATGGAGCGGATATTCTGGTGGCAACACCAGGGCGTTTGTTGATGCACATTTCCATTGGCAATGACTTTCTGAGCAATATCGACACGGTTATCTTGGATGAGGCAGATAAAATGCTCGATATGGGCTTTTATCCCGATATCCTTAACATCATCAGAAGAACACCCGCCGACCGTCAAACCCTGATGTTTTCGGCGACCATGCCCAAGAAGATCCGCAAACTGGCCAAGGAAATTCTTGGTGAGGATCCCGAAGAAATCAGCTTAAACCTGTCGAAGCCAGCTGAGGGGGTTACCCAGCTTGCTTTCATGCTACACGAGGACCAGAAAATCCCCATGTTGGAGCACCTGATCAAGACCCGGGATGTGGACAATATGATCATTTTTGCCTCCTCAAAAATCAGTGTCGATCGGATTGCCAGCCGCTTACAAAAACTGAACTACGGCGTCAAAGCGATTCATTCGGATAAAAGCCAGGAGGAACGCCAACAAACTTTGCGGGAATTCCGCAACAAGCAATTCCCGATTTTGATAGGGACGGATGTCCTGGCGCGTGGCATTGATATTGATAATTTGAGCCATGTTCTCAATTATGACGTCCCGCATGATGCGGAGGATTATGTTCACCGGGTGGGGCGTACTGCTCGTGCGAGCAGCACAGGAGAAGCCATCACTTTCATTACCCCATCGGACGCATATCGGATGGTCAGGATCGAAAACCTGATCGAAATGGAAGTCCCCAAACCAGATACCCCAGAAGAGATCGGAGAAACTCCGACTTACAACCCCAAAAGGGGTGGTGGGGGAAGAGGCAGAGGTCGTGGTGGCCGTGGGAGAGGGGGCAACCATCCACGTGGAGGTGGCAGAGGGGGGCAAAACCGGAATCGCCGTCGAGGCGGAGGCGGTGGAGACAATCGGAACCGAAGCAACAATGGCAGCCCCGAATCACGTCAGGGCAATTCTGAAGGAGGCGAACGCAGCAACAACCGGAAACGCCGCAGGCCGAAAAGACGCAATGGGGGGGGGCAATCTAAAGGTCCTTCTTCCCCATCCGGTGAAAAGCCAACTGAGTAAAAAAATGTTTTGAACA
>JBCBZF010000509.1:0-5169 GCA_039815525.1 Bacteroidota bacterium
CCTTTAGCGAAAGGAAGAAAAAGTGTTTGATTATGTAAATAAGGAATAATGCGAATTTCCGTAAAATACTGAAATTGGACTATTGAATCGAAGCAGTCAATTGTATGAAAGGACCTTTACCAGGCATTCGCCAATTTCCCACCCCTCGCCCACAACAGAAAATCAGTCTCTTTACCAGCACCGTTCTAGGCTGTATTGGTCTGGCAATGTTGTATTTTGTGACCATACCTGATCAAGCTACTTTTTCTACTGAAAACAATCCTGCCAGCGTTCAGGGACTTTCTTTGGTGAGTGGTAATCGTAAGGGCCAATTTTTCCAGGACGGAAATGAATGGATTTTCATGGAAGGAAAGTCTTCAGCTTCTTCGGAAAAAACGGGGGTAAGTGGGATGCCAGAGGTTGCAGGGCGTTGGGAGAAAAGCTGGCATTTGTCTAAGGTCGATGAAAATGCTAATGGTGGATTGATCAACTTGATTTTTGATCTGAATGAGCTAGGAGCTGAATATGATCCGAACCGTAATTACTATCTGTTATTTCGGGAGGATGAGCATCATACAATCGAAAAGGTAAATGTCAGCAGTAGCTTTGCACCTTCTTTCCAAAACCAGATACAATTTTCTGCTGACGGTCGGGTCGTCCGCACAGGCGAATATTTCTTGGCTTACTCACATCCTGGTCCCGGTTATGCGCTTCAACTCAATGGGCAGCAACGCCTGATGGTCAACCAGCCGATTCGGGAACCACTGCATGAAATGACATTGTCTGCATGGGTAAAAGTTGATGGCCAACATGGCGAGATTGTCTCCCGTGGCAAAGATGGTCAGCCAGGTGCATTTCGTTTGCGGTCAGACGGACATTTCATTGGATGGAATGAGAGCGGGAAAAAAGCCATTCAGCTTAGCTGGGCTCCACTTCCTCAAAATAAATGGGTACACATTGGCTTGGCATACACCTATGACAAAGCAAAAGTGTGGGTGAATGGGGTAGAGTTGAGTGATCTGAATGCAAAAGGGAAAGGTGGCACCTTCGGCAGCCTGAGTCCACAGAAGATCTGCATTGGCGATGGCATGGTCGGAGCAATCGATGAAGTACGTATTTGGCGTCATGCCGTATCTCAGGAAGAATTGATCGACTTCATGAATCGTTCCCTCGATGGCAACGAAGCCGGACTGTTGGCTTACTATCGCATGGATCAGTCCAGCGGACGCTTTCTGGCCGACCACAGCGGCAATCGCCGCATTGCCTACATCGATGGCGTGGACATTGGAAGCACCAATTGGACGCCGTCCAAAGCGCCTCTTAACGCCGCGACGACGGCGAGTAATGAATAATCAAGTCGATAGCGATCGCTACAGTTGACCTTTAAGATTTGTGATATACGTGCATCAATTGCACAATGAGTTGATCGCAGTGGACCGCGTCCGCTGCTGCAAAATCAAGCGTCCCTACAAGGGACCCCCATCATCCCTCCCTTCGCAACACCTCCAGCGGCGGATGCCGCACCACACTTTGGCTGTTGAGCATGCCGATGATCATCGTCAGCACGGTGATACTGGCAAAGACGCCCAGCATGGGCAAAAGCGGCGGCACGAAGCTGGTATCGAAAGCGAAATAGGCCAGGGCCCAGCTGGCCAGCAGGGCAAGGATCAATCCTGTTCCTGAAGCCAGACCGCCCAGGAACAGATATTCCAGTGCATTGATGGAGAGAATTTGGCGGCGCATGGCGCCAAGGGTGCGCAACAGCACGCTTTCCTGCATCCGCTGGAAGCGACTGACGATCACTGAGTCGATCAGCACCAGAAAGCCGGTCAGGATGCTGAACATCGCCATGAAGCGGATGGCGAAAGAGACTTTTTGCAGAATCTGCTCGAAGGTGGACAGGATCAGTCCCAGGTCGATGATGGACACATTTGGGTACTGAACCGTAACCGCCCGCTGAAATTTTGCAGCCTGCTCGGGTGTAGAGGCTTTAGAGATAAGGACGTGGAATTGGGGGGCCTGCTCCAATACACCTTCAGGAAATAAAACCAGGAAATTGGTTTGGACCCGTTGCCAATCCACTTTGCGGATGCTGCCTACCACCGTTGTCAACAGACGTCCCTGTACATTGAAAACGACCTCATCGCCAATGTCGACTTTCATGGCACGTTTGGCATAACCTTCCTCGACGGAAATGAAGACAGTATCGCCGCCATAGGTTCCCTGCCATTCACCCGCAATGATTTCTTCCGATTCAATCAGACTATCGCGGAAGGTTACGCGATACTCGCGGTTGAGCATGCCTTTGGACAGATCCAGCACGGTGTCCTGCAACAACTCAAAACGACTGCGGCCCTTCCACTTTTCCAGGCGCATGGTTACGACCGGTACTTCCTGTTGGATGGGCATCTTGAATGAGCGCGTCAACTGCGCGATTTCGTCCTTTTGGTCGGTCTGGATATCAAAGAGGACCATATTGGGGCGGCCTTCAAGATCGGAGATTGCTACTTTGTCAATCAAAAGTGCCTGAACGAAGTATAAAGTCGCGATCAGAGCGGTTCCCAGCCCAATGGAGGTCATGAGACTGAGCGTTTGGTTGTTGGGGCGGTAGAGGTTGGCGAGACTTTGGCGCCAGAGATAGCTCCAACTGACAGGGAAGTATTTTTTGGTCAGCCACATCACCAGTCTGGCGGTGCCATAAATGAGCAGAAAGGCTGCTGCCAAGCCACCAACGAAGGAAAAACTGGGCTTCCATTCGCCAATTTGCCAGTATGAAAAGAGAAGGACGGAGATTCCAATGAGCGCGTATACCAACCAATTGAGACGATCACTTTGGTTGTTTTGGCTGTCAAAAGCGGCTCGAATGGCATGCAGAGGAGAAACATTCCGAATGGGTAAAAGCGGGATCAGGGCAAATAGCAAAGCCACACTCACCCCTACCAATAAACCGGCCAGGATAGCTGACCAGGATAAGGCAACGGTGCTTTCGAAGGGTAAAAAGGCTTTTAAAACCGTTGGCAACAGCAATTGGATCTGACTGCCAAGAAGTGCCCCAATGATAGAGCCAATCAATCCCATCACGAGAATTTGGATCAAAAAAATCAGGAAAGCCGAAGAACCCGAAAGGCCTAGGCAGCGCAAAACCGCCACCATTTTGATTTTCTCTTTCACATAAACTGTAACGGCACTGGCCACGCCCACGCAACCCAGCAGCAAGGCCACAAAACCGACCAGATTCAGAAAGGTGGTGAGATCCGCAAATGCTTCGCCCAGGTCCTCTTTACGACTTTGGACCGTTGTGGCACGCAGGGAAGCTTTGGTCAGTTGGGGTTTGAGGTTTTCTACCATCCCATCAACATCCTGTCCATCTTCGAACTGAAAATAGCGATTGTACTGGATACGGGAACCCAGTTTGACCAGGCCCGTCTCTTCGAGGTATTGCATGGGAATATAGACCGGAGCCGTGACACTGGCCGTGATGCCATTTTGTCCCGGAGCCTGTAATAGGCGGGCTTTGATGACGAAATTTTTACTGCCCACCCGCACCGAATCACCAACTTCGGCTCCAAACTGGACCATGAGCGTCTGATCTACCAAAGCAAAAGGACCTTGCTGAAAACTGCGGGCTGCTTCAGCGGGTTCTGTTTCGATATGCCCATAATAAGGATAGCCGCCTTCCAGAGCTCTTATCTGCACCAATCTTGACGCCTCGCTTTTGGGGAAGAAAACCATGGAGGCAAAGTTTCGCTCATCAGACTGGGTGCCACCAAGTGAGTCCATGATGGCAAGAGCGAGACTATCTGGCCTCTGATTGGTATTGAGCAAGAGATCTGCTCCTAATAATTCCTGTGCTTGTCCATCAATGTCACTTTGCAAATTTTCACCAAACGAACGAATTGCCACCAATGCGGCAACCCCCAAAATGATGGAAGAGGTGAAAAGCAACAATTTGCTACGGCTTCTGCGGCTATCACGCCAGGCCATTCGAAAAAGCCAGACCAGGGAAGGGCGGTTAGATTTCATACCGAAAATCATGCAAAAATAGAGTGTAAAGTTGCGTAAAAATCGGAGCATTTCCAGCAGTAATCTTCTGTAAAAGGGGATTTGAAACCATATGGAAAACAATTATGCAGCCTTAATTTTCCATTCATGAAGGAAAACTTACCATTTGCCGTTGAGACTTTTGCCTATGTAAGATTTTGTCTAGTTTTGTAAGGCAAATTTAATGTTTGGGGGAGTCCGATCGTAAACGGACTCAGACTTGTTTCTGCCAGCTTTCGTGCTTTTGACCGGCTTCGGCCAGTCCCTGGATACGATGTATCCTGATATTTCTTTGTCAAAATTGAATCGGTAGGTCTGATACATTTTCCCTAATACCCGGCCACATGCAAAATCTTATACAATTCGTTCTTCTTCTGTTTTTCTGTCTGTTGGGAGGTCCGCTTCTGGCACAGGAAATCTGCGACAATGGTTTGGATGACGACAATGACGGCTTGGTAGATTGTTATGATCCGGACTGCGCGGGAAACACAGACTGCAATTTTTACGATTTGGATAAAATTACCTGTACGTCAGTTTCGACGCCAGGCGCAATTTGTGCACAGAAGACACTGGTTTCTGCCCCCAACTACCGTAACCGAACCAATGTAATTGTGGCTGATATCGATCAGGACAGCGTGGTGGAGATCATCGCGATGGGACTGTCCAATTCCAATATTGATATTCTCAATGGGGTAACATTGGCGGTTGAGCATTCCTTTTCTTCCTCCCATTCCGAAAGAAACAATACACTCTTTACCGCCCAACTGGATGGGACGGGATATCTGGAAATTGGATATGTGCGGGCAGACCGGAAAATTGAAGTCTTTCGCCATAATGGAACGATTTGGGAAACCATTACTTCAGTTGATGATGCCTGGCCCACACCAGCCACCATTAATAATATCAATGGCTTAGGTGTAGCTGATTTCGATGGAGATGGGCTGGCCGAGTTATTCATGTCCAATCGAATTTTCACCTTTACGCCGGATGCTACCTGTACGGGTGCCTGTATTACTCTGGTTGCTGACGGGGATACTGCCACCAGTGGTGGAGCCAGAGGAAGTGCCGGTGATGGCAAACCAACCGGTCGGCTGCAGAAAGCGCTTTTCGTTGAGCCGAAAAAAAGACCGCGGCTGCCGGCCGAACTCG
>JBCBZF010001104.1:0-2372 GCA_039815525.1 Bacteroidota bacterium
CCATGGGTGGTATGATCGCACAGCGACTCAGTTTAGACCACCCTGGCCGGGTCTTGTCTCTGACTTCGATCAGTTCCTCTGCTTTTTCAGGCGATCCGGATATTGAGGGGATGAGCCTTGGATTTTTGGCCGATTACACCCGTCTGGCCTATCATTTCGGAGGCTTAGACACAGAAGAAACAGTCGTAAAAGCCAGTCTCGCCGTCCAGCTTGCCTTTAGCGGAGACCATCAGCTACATTTGGATAAAAACCAGTTTATCCGCCAAATTCTGTTCGAAATGCGCAATCGCAAAGGCATCAATTCCATGGTTTCAGCCCAACATGACGCCACAGGAACCGACCGGCCCAATCGATATGAAGAATTGGCGAATAGCTCAGTGCCTTCTTTGGTCATACATGGCAAGATTGACCCAGTCCTCTCGATTGAACATGCCAAAAAGTATACAACCATGGTTCCTTCTGCGCAGTCTTTGTTTGTAGAGGGAATGGGCCACAATCTTCCGATTGAAAAAATGGACGTCATCACCCCTGTTCTGATCCGTCATTTCCAACAAAGCGATGCACTTTAAGATTTCCTTTCTGCTATTCTTCCCCATTCTTTTCACCTTCATTTCCTGCGAAGTGCCCAACCCATTGATCAAAGGTCCTGCCGAATTTCCTTACCAGTGGAGTGAAGGAGTGGAATGGGAATATGACAGCCTGAACCAAATGTACCAGACGCAATCTCAGACTTTAGCCCTTAGCTGGGCCGTCAGAGAAATGGTGGATGGAGATTTTATCAGTATGCGAATCCTGGAAACGGATGGCGGACTGGGGATTGGTATGGATGGTTCGGTTGACAATGATCCCCAGGTTTGGTTCGGTTGGGACGCGGAAACAGAAGCCCTGAAGGTAGAAATCGGCTGGATCAATGAATCCTATCCGCTGGCACGTGCAGATCTACCTTTGACACTGCGTTTGGAAAAGCAGCAAAACCGCGTATTACTCTGGTATGCTACCCACGGGAAAACCCTTAAGTTGATCCGGGAACATGAATTTGAGGCCAGAGGGATTATGCAAACCGGCCCTCACAGTCGCAATGCACGCCTCAGCAAAGTCGACAATGTTCGTTTCTCCCGAACTGGACCAGATGCGTCAGAAAAGATTGACCGTGCACGCATCAGCAGCCGCCTGGAGATATTAGATCTGAAAAGTCTGAAGCGCAGCATTGTGTATGCCGCAGACGAGCATTTTGAAGCCCCAAACTGGACCAGGGATGGACATGCGCTGATTTTCAATCAGGACGGAGAACTCTATCAGATTCCCGTCGCAGGCGGTGCCATTAGTCAAATCAATACCGGTGGCCTGGATCGATTGAATAATGACCATGGCATTTCATTTGACGGACGTCAACTTGCCATCAGTCATCATGCATCTGAAAATGATGGGCAATCCTTGATCTATACTCTCCCAATTACTGGAGGGGCACCAAGACTGATCACACCCAAAGGTCCGTCTTATTGGCATGGATGGAGTCCGGATGGGCAATCGCTGGTGTACTGTGCTGAAAGAAATGGTCAATATGATGTGTATCGGATTGCTTCAGACGGAGCGGGAGAAGAAGTTCAGCTAACGGATACAAAGACCCTGGATGATGGCCCGGAATATAGTCCTGACGGACAATACATCTATTTTAACTCTGCACGCACTGGCACCATGCAGATTTGGCGAATGCGTCCTGATGGCAGCGAAGAACGTCAAATGACCTTTGACACTTCACAGGATTGGTTTGCACATCCCAGTCCGGATGGACGGGAGATGGTGTTCATTTCCTATTCGTCAGACATTCCAGCAGAGGATCATCCCCCCCTTAAACGGGTCATGATTCGAAAAATGCCCGCCGAAGGCGGAGAGCCACAGGTTGTGGCACACGTCTACGGCGGGCAGGGGACCCTCAATGTACCGTCCTGGTCTCCGGATGGCACAAAGCTGGCCTTTGTTTCTTATAACTAGCGGACGGAGAATCAGTGAGTATCTGTACCATCAGGACCATGAGCATGACCGTGCGCCTTTTCTTCATCCGTCGCAGGACGAACCGCAGCAATCCCGATTGAAAAGTGAAGGGTCTGACCAGCCAGCGCATGATTACCATCAATGACAACACTGTCTCCTTTGATCTCCTTGACGGTAATGATTTGCACCTGCTCCCCCATCTGGGCCTGAAATTGCATCCCCACCTCAGGTACACCACCTTCAAACATCGTTTTCGGAACTTCTCCCAACAATTGAGGATTTATATGCCCATAGCCTTCTTCCGGCCCAATGGTCAATGACACATGTTCACCGACTTTTTTCCCTTCCAGCCCTTTTTCCATACCAGGAATGACTTGCCC
>JBCBZF010000042.1:0-14254 GCA_039815525.1 Bacteroidota bacterium
ATAAGGGCTATCTTGGGAGGCTCCATCAAAAACATACTCCGATTCCGGTGCAGCCGTCAAAGCGGCATTGCACCAGAAGTTTTTAATGCGCTCAAAAAAGCAATGGAGCGAGGATTTGAAGACCTCGAATGGCTAAGAACTGAAAAAAGCATAAAAAAGATACGGAAAGATAAGCAGTTTAAAGAGGTACTCGTAGCCCTTACTAATGAGCCTGGATAAAGGAATACGATTTTGATTGTACATTCTCATGCCAATGAAACATTGGCTTAGGTCGTGATACAGACATTCCTATCACGCAGGATTGTCTGGACGTTGGGGTGTTCAAGGAGGTGTTGCGGGATGATGCGCATTTTTGGGCGAAAATTGCATGCGTTGAAAGAAAAAAAATATCACAAATCGGTCAGGAATGTACTTTTTGATTTTTTTCCTGAGAAAAGCCCGATCTTTTGTAACACCTCTTTCTGGCATGCATCAAAGGAGAAAGCCAAATTGTCATGAACAATCCACTTTCGTCGGTTTATTCAGAAGAAGCCAATCGCAGACTGGTTCAACATACATTACAGGGTGATCGGGAAGCCCTCGATCAGCTGATTCATTTGCATCAGCCATTTATCTACAATGTGGCCTGGAAAATGACGCATCATCCGGATGATGCGTTGGATCTCACCCAGGAAACCCTCTTGAAAGTGATCACCAAGCTGTCTCAGTTTCAATTCAACAGTGCTTTCCGGACCTGGTTGTACCGGATTGTGGTAAATGAATTTTTGCAGACCAAAAGGCGGAAGACAGAATCACAATTTGTCTCTCTGGAGGAACATGGCCGCCGGCTGGACGCTTTACCCAATCCCGATTTGACAATGGAGGAGGAAATTGCCTTTGCAGAAATGTCGCGGGAGATGCAGATGCGGTGTATGTCGGGCATGATCATGTGTCTGAACCGAGAACAAAGACTGATTTATATCCTCGGGGATACCTTTGGGGTGGACCATAATATCGGGGCTGAAATTTTCCGGATCAGCCCTCAGAACTTTCGGATTAAACTTCATCGCGCCCGCAAGGACCTCGCAAACTTTATGGATAATAAATGTGGGCTGATCAATCCGGATAACCCCTGTCGGTGCCCCAAGAAAACCAAAGCCTTGCAATCCACCGGTGCCCTTGAAAAGGGTAAGATGCAGTTCAATGTCGGTTACCGGGCCAAAATCTCTGACTTCGTGGAGGCGGAGTATGAAAATGTAATGGACACCATTTTTGACAAAGTAACCACCCTGTTTCGGGACCATCCGGCCCGGGATCAGTTTGACTCAGAAACCCTCATTGGCGAGATCTTAAACGATGATGATTTGATGAAGTATTTCGGGTGAAATGCCTTACATCCGGGAATGTTTCTCAGCCGGTCGGCTTTGCCGGCAGGTTTTTTTTGTCAAAAACTGTAACACCTTCTCTGATGCTGTATCCAAGTGGTGTAGGGATAAGAAAAACGATTCAAACCTCAGAACAATGGAAGTTAAACAGCAAATGATCATCAATCAGCCCATCGAAAAAGTCTGGGACGTCCTGGGAAACCAATTCGGTCAGGCGCATCTCTGGGCCAGTGGTCTGTATCATTCGAAAGGTTTTGGCCTGCCAAAACTTGAAGGTGCCGCTTGCAGCAATCGTGCCTGCGAAACCAGCATTGGCAACATCAAGGAGGAAATCATCAGTTTTGATCCACATTAACATATCCTCTCCTATGAGGTCATCGAAGGCTTCCCCTCTTTCATAGAGAGTGGTGTCAATACCTGGGCCCTCACGGATCTGGGCGCAGGAAAGACCAAACTGGATATGCACCTCAGGATGAAAACCCGTGGCCTGATGGGCAAACTGATGGGACCGATGATGCAGCTGAAAATGAAGAAGCTGACCGCAGAAGTCGTGGACGATTTTCGGGTTTATGTTGAAAGCGGTCAGCCCAGCGAACGAAAACAAAAGGAAAACCGCAAAATGCGCGTTCAGGCAGCCTGATTTGCCTGTCAGATTCGATCACAATATTCATTCACATGAACAATCAACAAATTGCCGACCGGCTCTGGCAGCTGGTCGACCAGGGAAATTATGACCAGGCTTATGATGAATTGTTTCATCCTGAAGTCGTCGCCATCGAGCCGCAGTTGTCTGAGATGGGGTTGGGAGAAGTAACAGGGATTCCGGCAGTCAAACAAAAAGTAGCCGCCTTGGCCGGTGGGATCGGAGAGATCATCAGTCGTGAGATGTCTTCCCCCATCGTTTCGGCCAAGCACATTGCCTTCACCAACATTGTCGCCGCCAAAGGCAAAGACGGCAGCGACATCAACATCAGTGAAATCTGTTTGTACACGGTGGAAAACGGCAAAATCATCAGTGAGCAGTTTTTCTACTGATCACATCTGATTTCTCAACATTCGGTTCTGTCTATTCCTGTGCGTTGCACAGGCCGGGATTTCTATCTCAAAAATCTTTCAAACATGAAATCGATCAATCTGATTCTTGGCCTGACCATGCTCCTGCTTTTACCAGGAGGGATTTTCGCCCAAAGCATGGACAAGCCCTACAAAACCATTCGGGCGGAACGCCGCATCAAAGCACCTGCCGCCCGCGTCTGGCAGGCCATGGTCCTCGATTATGGCGAGATCTCCAACTTTGCGCCTTCGATCTATGCCTCCAATTATGAGCGGGGTTCCCTCAAAGGTGCAATCGGGGCCGAACGCAAGTGTTCCTTTAACAAACAGGGAAGCCGCTGGACCCATGAGAAAATCCGGGAGTTGGACAATGACAAAATGGTGATGAAGAATGTCATCATCGATGCAGCCAAATTTCCGCTCAATAAGGACAATTCCTATGCGATTTACCGGGTCGAAGACAATGGCGATGGTACAGCCACAGCGAGCTATACATTCCACTTCCGGGCAAAGCCTGCCTTTATGAGTGGCATGATGAAAGCCTCCATGACCAGGTTGCTGGAAGAGACCCTGGTCGGCCTGGAGCACTATGTAAGCACCGGAGAAATCGTCAATGCGACGACCGGAAACTGGAAAGAAATCAAACAACAATACCACTAAACTTCAATCGATATGAAAAATGTACTGAGAATTCTGAGTCTTGCTCTCTTTTTGACCGGCTTTGGCCTGTTTAGCAAGAGCTTTGCCCAAAACACAAAGGCTGATATTACCCACACCCGCATTGTGGATGCCTCCGCAGATGAAGTCTGGGGCCTGCTTCGGAAGATGGATGATATTGACAAATATTCTTCTGCCATCGCCCGGGTCAACTGGAAAGGCGCCAAAGGCGTAGGCGGCGAGCGGGTATGCTATCCTCCCCAGGGAGACGGTCACTTCAAGGAAAGTGTGGTACGCTTTGATGACCAGAACCGTAGCTATTCCTATGCGGTGGTGGAAGGCATTCCCGCCAAAGGCATGGTCAATACGTTCAAAGTCGTTGATCTTGGCTATCAGCGATCCATGATTGTCTGGACCAGCAAGTATGACGCCTTCATGAAGAATCCGCAAATGAACAAAGCGCAGTTTCTGGGTTTTATCAACCAATCAGTAGGTGAGATGCTGGATCGTCTTGCCCAAACGGCAGAGAAAGCCTGATCGACTATCGAATCACCGGGCGTATGAGACAAATCATACGCCCGTATTTTTGTGAAAATGAAACGGACACTTTTCGTTATTGGCATCCTTTCATGCCTGATGTCACTTTTGCCTGCACAGACAGATAGCCTTCTGATTCAGAGTACCTATTTGTCGAGAGCGATACGGGTGTATGTGGTTGATCCCACTCCTGCCGTCCGGGAGAAACCAATCGTCTATCTGACCGATGGTGCAAAGCTGATCGAACATGGCAGTCTGGAGAGGATTCGGCAGCTAAGTTCTGATGGGGAAATCGGACCGGCTTATTTTGTCTTCGTCAGCAGTCTGGACCCGTCTGATCCGGCCATCGACCATCGCAATGAGGACTTTTTTTGCAATCCTGATTTTCTCCAGTGCTTTGAGGAAGAGCTGATCCCCGCAGTGGAAGCATCATTGCCGGTTGCGTTTGAAGCCAAAGATCGCTTGCTCGTCGGCGTTTCCTTTGGGGGGCTGAATGCTGCCTGCTTTGCTGCTCAGTCCCGGGCCTTTCACAATTATGCCTTGCTTTCTCCTGTTTGCTACCCCCGACCGCAGGTCTTTGAAGCGATCGCTTTTTCCCGAAATCCCAGCTTACGCATCTTTCTTTCCACTGGCAGGCATGATGCGGAACAGGATGTGGAAAATTTAGCGGCCTTATTCCGGCGTCGGGGAGATGAAGTCCGTGTGCATGTTACGACTGGTGGGCATGATTTTGCCAATTGGAATGAGCAATGGACAGTCTGTCTGAAGATGTTTCTTCCTTCGGAACCCTGAGAAAAGCGACACTTTCTTCTGATTTGGCTGAGCATACCTTTACTTTTCAATCAAAGGCTTACTCGATTTCCACAATCGCCGGATCTAATCACTTCATTGCTGAGATTTCTCCGATTGCCTGCCGGGTGCACTGCATGATGGCATCTTGCAAATCGGCCCCTTCAGAACGCAGCGGGTCGATTTGTGCGATCAATTCTGCCCGCAATTTGTACAAATGCGCCTGATCAGCTTTTTCTGCCTCTGCCACCAGTTCAATCTTCATCAATTCATCTCTCTGTGCTTGTTTGGGATTGTAGATGCCTGCCAGTTCCGTACATTGGTAACAAACTCCTTTCTTATTGATCAGGGCACATCTGTGTTCAAAAACATCACCCATTTCCTTTCTCCCCTCAAACAGAAGATGTTTGACTACGCCTTCCGTTTTACTCAGGATGGCCGCGATTTCTTTCCGGGAAAAAGCATACACATCTTTGAGGATCAGGGCCACTTGCTGTTCAATTGGAAGTGTTTTGGAAATACAGGTAAAGCAAAAATCGATGTGCTCTTTGATGTCGTATTTGCCATAAGCAGAGTATCGATGGGTTTGGACAAAAAGCTCCACAATCGACGGATCTGACATGGCCAGAGATTTGGATTGATCCTGTGCATCGGGCGTCCAGCGCTTTTTGCGGCGCAGGAAATCCAGTGTCAGATTGGTCGCAATCTGAAAGACCCAGGTTTTGAGACTTGATTTTCCTTTAAAGGAGCTGATTTTATCGTAGGCTTTGACGAATGTGTCCTGGGATAGATCCTCAACATCATTCCGATCGGTCAGGAGACGATACAGATATGATTTGAGCTGCGGCTGAAATGCAAGAAAGAGTGTTTGGAAGGCCTTGATGTCGCCATTGATTGCGGCCTGAAGCAGTCCTTTATCCATTTTCGTTACTAAGTTGTTGTGGTAAAATGATCAATTGTCCGCAAACTTCTCCCTGGTCGAGCATTCTATGGCCGTCAGCTACGTCTGATAAGGGAAGTCGTCTGTGAATGTGGGGCTTGATGTTTCCTGCTGCCAAAAGCTGAAACAGAAAATCAAGGTGATTCTGAAATTGTTCTCTGCTTTTATGAAAGATATCCATGATTCCGAAAAAAGAAGCACTTTTTCCTTTTGTATTCAGATTCCTCCATCTGTTTCCCAGGAGCATTTTTCCAAAAGTGAATCCAAAGCTCAGAAAATGTAGCATGCTTTTCCGGGGAATAGATTTCCCTTTCAGATAGGTGCCAAATGTAATGAGTCTGCCTTCATGTTGTAGCAATCTGAAAGAACGGTCAAAACTTCCCGGGCCAATCGCATCAAAGGCTGCGACATAAGAAGTTGGCGCGGCATCTTGCAAAATTTGTTCAAGCCGGGCGCTACGATAGTCGATGGCGGTTGCGCCTTGAGAACGCACATAAGCTTGCTTGGTAGCCGAAGCGCTTGCAACCACTGACAAACCGAAATGTCTGCCCAATTGACAGAATGCTGTACCTACTGCACCGGAACCACCTTGCACCAATATGCTGCCACCTTTTTCGATTGCATTTGACTGGCGCAACATTTCATAAGCACTCATATAGTTCAGCAACAGTGCCGCAGCATCGGCGGCGTCTGCCTCTTCCGGAATACGTAAGAGGAGAGAGGCCGGGACACATGCGAATCGGGCGTTTCCACCAATTTGAACCAGCGCCCCTACGCGCTTTCCCAGCCAATGCCTGGGAACAGATTGTCCAATGGCTTCTACCCTGCCAATCAGGTCATAGCCGAGGCAAAGAGGTGGTTTCTCCCTGAGCAAGGGGTAGATACCTTTTCTGATCAGCGTATCTGTGCTGCAAATGCCGGAAGCCTCCACCCGAACCCGAACTTCCCCATCACGAGGGATGGGAAGTTCGCTTTCTCTCACCGAGATCTTATCCGGGCCGCCAAAATCCGAGAGGATGGCTTGTAGGTTGTTCATGATGCTGGGGTGAAAATCCGATCCCGGGCAATGCCTCCGGCATAGAGCAGCGCCGCACCAGCATAGCCAAAGTCGCGCATGGTGCTGATCACGCCCATAAAATCACCGGATGCTGCTTTTGGGATGTGCATCGAAAAGATGAACACGAGCATCATGAGGCAAAGCAGAAGGGCTGCCAGTTGATCATATTTTCGGATCAGTGCACTGACGGCAAAAGCAATCTGGGCGATCCCGGTAAAATAAACCCAGAAGATTGGTGCGCCGAATGCTTCCGGTACCTGGGTGGCCGTGAATTCGGGGCCGGTAAGGTGCAGGATGCCGCCCATGACAAAAGTCAGGGCAAACATCCAACGGCCAATATTGAGAATGCGTTGGTTATTCATTGTAGTGGATTTGAGGGATTAAATGACATTCATGGTACCACAGTCTGCATCGACAATGTGGCTGTTGAACAGCGCTCCGGTATCTGTAGCAAGGAAGGCTGCCAATTGCCCGATGTCTCTGACGGATGGACCACGTCCGAGGAGAAAACCCTGTTTGAGCATCTCTGCAAATTGATCGGCGGGAATACCGGCAGTCTGCGCATTTGCGGCATTGGTTTCCCGAATGGTCCGTGTTTCTGGCAAAGCGGTCGGATTGAGGCAAATGACCTTGATACCGGCACGGCCATACTCAGCTGCCAGACTACGGGTTAAGCCTTCAATGCCACTACATGCGGCTGTGATACCGGCCATGAAAGGCGTCTTGATACGGGAAAGGCTGGCGGTGAGGGTGAGGATGGTCCCCTGGGACTGACTTGCCATCATATGACGGGCCGCAATGCGGGAAGTTAGAAATTGTGAGCCCAGATGGTGCGTGATGGGTTTGAGGAAATTGTCGAAGGACAACTGGACAGAAGGCTGGCCATAGGCTCCTTCCAGCGCCCGGATGCCAATGCCATTGAACACAACATCCAAACGCGCATTCTCCCGGATAACATTGGTCAGAAAGGCATCTATTTCAGCCTCTGACAGTGCGTCCACCTGATGTGCTTCTGCCCATCCGCCTGCTTCTTTGATCTGATGTGCCAGATTTTCTGTAGCCGCCAGATTCCGACCGGAGACATACACCTTTGCCCCTTCGGAGGCCATTGACATTGCGACTTGCTGTGCGATCGCGCCATTGGCGGCAAAAATGGCGACAACTTTGTCTTGTAACTGTTTCATTCGTCTATGATTTGTATTTATCCTTCTGACGAATGAGCCTCACGAAACGGTCGAACAAGTAATAAAATACTGAATATCAAACCCTTACATACACAAGCCTGGTAGTTACATTTCCCCCCTCTATTCGCCCAAGAATAACTCCAAACAGATATTTTCCTTTTTTGGGGTATCCCAAAGAAGAGTGGGAACATACTTTTTCAACAAATCTATCTCCCATCTTATCACATGTTAGCATTCCATTGAAAGGTAATTGAGACCCTTATGTATCTAAAATAATTTCATTCATTGAAAAATCCACCAATAAGACATGATCAATTGGTGGCTGAGGTATGAAACATGGAAATTCACCTACAGGGTAAGCTGGACCTTCTCGGAGGTTTTCAGATGCCGTACGTTTTATTGGACAAAAAGGCCTGTGTTCATTGGGCCAATGACAGCTTCAAGAGCCTGTCTGGTTTGGAACTCAAGCAGGATACGGGTACGCCCTGGTTGACCGAATGGGAAAAAGAGCAACAGGGTCCACACGAGCTGATCGATAAACTTTCCTTTGGCATTCCATTTACGCACACTCAGCAATTTCATGATGCCGCAGGTAAGGCCTGTTGGCTAAAGATGGATGTACAGCTTATCTCTGGGCTTGATTCGAAAGAGGCCTTTTACCTGGCTGCATGCATGGATATCACAAAATCCAAACGCCAACATGAGCGCCTTTCGACTCTTGAAGCCATTCTGGAGCGAATTGATGACGCGATCCTGGTATGTGACGCATCTACGCTTGAAGAAGAAGAGAACGGCCCACGTATTCTGGAAGTAAATAGAGCTTTTTTACGGCAAAGCGGTTTTACCCGCGAAGAGGTGATTGGCCATACGCCACGGATCTTACACGGACCAGCAACAGATCGAGTTGCGCTAGATAAGATACGAGCAGCATTAGAAGCAAAGCAGGAAGTTGATGTCGAGATCATCAATTACCGCAAGGATGGCACCCCATTTTGGGTACAACTGATGATCACACCCGTATTTGATCGTTCTGGCTGGCTTACACATTTTGTCTCGGTTCAACGCGACATTACCCAACAAAAAGAGAGTGCCGAGGACATGGCACGGATGGGATACATCCTCAGTGAAACCCAGAAAATTGCGCACATTGGTGGTTGGGAGTTGGATGTACAAACGCGTCTGACTACCTGGACAGAAGAAGTCTATCGCATCCATGAAGTAGACCAGAACTTCCCCCATAACGAAGTAAATGGGATAGATTTTTATCATCCTGACGATCAACCCATCATCATTCAGGCACTGGAAGAGGCCATTAGTAAGCAAAAAGCTTTTGATGTCCGCTGTCGGTTTATCACCGCAAAGAAAAACCAAATCTGGGTCAGAGCCATGGGACATCCGGTGGTGGAAAATGGCACTGTCTCCAAAGTGATTGGTTTGTTTCAGGATATTTCCCCTCAGAAAAACATCGAAGAAAAACTTCGAAAGGGTACCCAGCGCCTCACTGATATTCTGGACGGCACCAGTGTGGGCACCTGGGAATGGAACCTCCAGAACCGGGACATTTATATCAATGAACGCCTTACAAAAATCATGGGGTATAGCCTTGATGATTTTGACAAGGTCACCATCGATACTTTCCGAGACATGGTTCATCCAGACGATGGTGCGGCTTCTGCTGAAAAGCTCATGGCGCATTTCAACCGAAAAACGGAGCACTTTGAATATGAACTCCGCATGTGGCACAAAGAGCAGAGATGGATCTGGTGTCATCTGCATGGGAAGGTAAGTGCCTGGTCCGAAGACGGTCAGCCGCTGTATATGTCAGGTATGCTCCGGGATGTAACCGAGCAGCGAAATATGCTGGACACCTTACAGACGATGACCAATCGTTTTAATATGGTGCAAGATGCTGCGGGGATTGGTGTATGGGATCTGGATTTAGCAGAAAATAAACTGATTTGGGACGAACAAATGCATCAGTTGTACCAGATAGAGCCCGCTGATTTCAGTGGTAATTTTGACGATTGGGCCGAGCGCGTTCATCCAGATGATTTAGCCGAGGCATCAGCAGAACTGGACGCAGCCATTGCGGGTGAAAAAGAGTTTGACACCCAATTCCGCATCATTCGGAAAGACGGACAAATCCGCCATGTTTCCAGTATCGCCACCGTATTGAAAGACAGCCGTGGCAAACCTTGTCGAGTGATTGGACTGAACAATGACATCACCGAACAGGTCCAAAATCTCTCTCAGCTCAATCTGCTGAATGAAGTGGTTTCTTCCGTCAAGGACTCTATCATCATCACAGAGAGCAATCCGGTAGACCAACGAATCATTTATGCCAATCCTGCTCATCACGAAATGACTGGTTATTCCCTTGCAGAGATCAAAGGTAAATCACCACGCATCTTTCAAGGACCCAGTACCAATACCGATGAGCTGAAGAAAATTGGAACGGCTATTCGAAAAGGGCATCCAGTTCAGGTAGAACTCTTGAATTATCACAAAGATGGCAGCGAATTCTGGGTCAATCTGATCATCTCATATGTTCGGAACAAAGCAGGAGACATCACACATTTTGTTTCTGTTCAACGCGATGTAACCAATCGTAAAAAAGCTGAAATCATCCTTCGGGAAGCCAAGGAAACAGCCGAGAAAGCCTCGGCCGCCAAGTCAGAGTTCCTTTCTACCATGAGTCATGAAATCCGTACCCCGCTCAATGCGGTAATCGGAATGACCGGCTTACTGGCCGAAACCGAACTGGACCGGGAGCAGCGAAAGTTTCTCAGTACCATCCGGCAAGGTGGCGAAAATCTATTGTCAGTCATCAATGACATTTTGGATTATTCCAAAATTGAGGCAGGGAAAGTAGAACTGGAAAAAGAAGATTTCACCCTTCTCGATCCAGTAGAAGATACCCTGGATTTGCTTGCAGCCAAAGCCTACGAAAAAAACATCGAATTGATGTACCAGGTCGATAAGCCATTGCCTCGTCATGTCAAAGGTGACATCACGCGTCTGCGTCAGGTTTTGGTCAATCTTGTCGGCAATGCCATCAAATTTACCAGGAAAGGCGAGGTCATGATCCGCCTGCGTCAGGTCGGTGCCAACGATCAGCTCATTCATCTCGAATTTGCCGTTCAGGACACTGGCATCGGCATTCCACCTGAAAAAATGGATCGCTTGTTTCGCTCGTTTTCTCAGGTGGATGCCTCTACCACAAGAAAATTTGGCGGAACCGGTTTGGGCTTAGCAATCTCCCGCCAACTGGTAGCACTCCAGGGTGGTGAGATTTGGGCAGAGAGTACCGAAGGGAAAGGCTCCACATTCTTTTTCACCGTCACACTCGAAAAAGTTGATGGTAAAAACAATATACACATCCTGGAACAACCTCTCTTAGAGGGAAAGCATGTTATCATCGTAGATGACAACCAAACCAACCTTTCCATTTTGGAAGCGCAATTGGAAATAGCTGGCATGAAGGTTACGACCTTTAGTTCCCCTTTGAAAGCTTTTGAATACCTGCGGGCACCACATACTGCTCAGTTTGATCTTGGCATTTTGGATTATCATATGCCAGAAATCGATGGTTTAAAACTGGCAGAAGAAATCCGTGCTACCCATAAATTGAAAGATTTACCGTTAATGCTGCTGAGTTCAGGTAGTGGTCTCAACACAGAGGAACTCAAGAGGTTATTTGACTCCGTGATGCAAAAGCCAGCCAGGCAGAACCAATTGATAGAAGAGATCCAAAAAATGATCTTCAAACATCTCTCAAATGGGAACAAAAGTCTAAAAAAGCAGATTGAAGAAGTAGAACTGGATCTCTCAGATTTCCATATCCTGCTGGTCGAGGACAATCCTATTAATCAAAAGGTAGCCAAACGAATTTTGAAAAAGTTCCGGGCCAATGTCGAAATCGCCAACAATGGTTTGGAGGCATTGGAATTCGTACAGCTCAGACAATTTGATCTTGTCTTGATGGACATGCAGATGCCCGAAATGGACGGTTTGGACGCCACGAGAGCCATCCGAAAATTGGAGGGGATGTGGCAGCCTCCTATCCTCGCCATGACGGCCAATGCGTCTGAGGAAGACCGCCAGGCCTGCCTTGCCTCAGGCATGGATGACTTTTTGACCAAACCAATTAAACTAGAGGTGTTGCGAAAAAATCTACGCAAATGGCTACTCGAAGGCCATGTATCCTCCCGACAGAAGCTGAGTCAGTCAAATCAGAAATAGCAGATGTGACAGGATGGGCTTTTAGGACTGGATGATTTTCTTTGACGCAAATCAATCAGAAAATCACCGGATGCTACCGGAAAAAGTACGCCGGACTTCCGAGCTTTCCTTCAAAAACTATGTCCATTCTTCCCCGCGTGCTTCTCACCAGTCTTTTATTCTGCTTGTTTGGATCTGGGCGACTTTTGGCTCAGTCAGATGTTCATCAGTATGAAAGCTTTCATTTAGACTTCAAAGGCCCGTCCACTGCGGAAACCGCCAGTGAGAATCCATTCCTCGATTATCGGCTGCAAGTACGCTTTCAGCAGGGAGAAAAGACCTGGTCAGTTCCAGGCTTTTTTGCTGCAGATGGTAAGGCCGCAGAAAGCAGTGCCAGCAGTGGAGGCATTTGGCGGGTATATTTCACGCCGCCAGAAGCAGGTACGTGGCAATATGAAGTGTCTTTCAGGAAAGGTCCCAATTTAGCGACCAGCGACGATCTCTATGCGGGGCAGGCAATCAAGCCCCACGATGGTAAAAAAGGCACATTCCAGGTTTTACCCAAAGTCTCCACCGCAACAGCTTTCCTTGCCAGTGGACGCCTCCGGTACAATGGACACCGATACCTCGAAACGCAGAACGGTGAGGTTTTCCTAAAATTTGGCGCCAACTCACCTGAAAACTTTTTTGCCTGTAAAGACATCGATGGAACTTATGCCTATGACCCGGATAAGCAATTTCTGAAAAGCTGGTCTCCACATGTCCAGGATTGGGAAAAAGGCGATCCCAGTTGGCAGGGTGGGAAAGGAAAAGGCATCATTGGTGCACTTAACTACCTGGCAGACAAAGGCATGAATGTGGTCTACGCACTGACCCTCAACATTGAAGGGGATGCGAGGGATGTCTGGCCATTCCTCAGCCATGAACGAAAAGACTTTTTACGCTATGATGTCAGCAAATTGGCCCAATGGGAGATCATTTTTACCCATGCTGAAAAACTGGGCATTGTCATGCACCTGATCACCCAGGAAAAAGAAAATGAACTGATTCTGGATGATGGCCATACCCAAAGGGAACGAAAACTTTACTACCGGGAACTCATTGCCCGTTTTGCCCATCACAACAACATCATCTGGAACATGGGTGAAGAAAACGGCCAGGTCAGCTTTTGGTGGGCGGGCATGAACGACCAACAGCGTTATGCCATGATCCGCTACATCAAGGATCACGATCCTTACCATAATCCGGTGGTCATCCACACCATGTCAGAAGTCTCTGACCGTGATCCGATTCTCACGCCACTACTTGGCTTTGATCGCCTGGATGGTCTGTCTTTGCAGGTATCTCACGTCCATAATATCCACCGGGACATCAAGGATTGGTTGCAAAAATCGGCCAAAGCCAATCGACCCTGGATCATCATGATGGATGAAATCGGGCCCTGGCATACTGGTACCCGTACCGATGCAGACGATCCAGGTCATTATACCCTGCGTGCCGAAGTCCTCTGGGGCACCATGATGGCCGGCGGTGCCGGCGTAGAATGGTACTTCGGATTCCGCAAACCACCCAACGACCTCAATGCCGAGGACTGGCGCAGTCGCAACAATATCTGGGAACAGAGCGCGATTGCAGCTGAATTTCTTACCCCCCTTCCATTGCGGGAAATGGAAAGTGCAGACCATTTATTGGGACAAAACAGCGACAATTACTGCCTTGCACAAGCAGGCAAAGTCTATGCAATCTACCTGAAACAGGGTGGTACCACCTACCTTGATTTGCGTGGACAGCAAGGAGAATATAGCATCAGTTGGTTTGACCCACGCAAAGGCGGAAACATGCAGAAAGGCAGCAAGCTGAGCATCAACGGAGGCGGTATGCAACTCATCGGTGATCCACCTTCGGATGCGAGTAAGGACTGGGCGGTGCTCATCCTTCGGAAATCGTAAACCAATCCAAATATTTTCGCCTTAGGCGAGGATCAATGGCCCTTTAATCGTCATCCATCTCAATTTTTGTTCATGAAAAAGGCACACGCTATTCCACATCTGTTCGCCATCCTCCTGCTGTTTATCGGCTGTTACAACAGTGCATTTTCTCAGGGTAAGCTGAAAGTAATCCTCGATGCTGATACCGGCAATGAAGTAGATGACCTCTTTGCCGTGGTGCGGGTCTTGCTGGAGCCATCCTGGGAAGTTACCGCCCTCAATGCAACCCATTGGCAGACCTCTCAATGGGCCATTGAACAGACGATGGAAAACAGCTACCGACTTAATGCGGTTTTGGCGGGTTATCTGCAACACGATGTCAAACAGAGACGCGGCGGAGTCGCACGGATGTTTGATTGGGGCGATAAAGCCCAGCACTCAGCCGCAGCATACGAAATCATCAAACAGGCCCAGGCTTTGCCCGCGGATGAGAAGTTGACAGTGATTGCCCTCGGAGCGCTGAC